>RFHT01000148.1 GCA_003696835.1 Bacteroidota bacterium | reverse complement strand
GGCCTAAGGAGGGGAGTTGAAGGTTCGCAGGCGGCTGCGCCGCCTGCCCGAAAAAGCTCCCCTCATTTTCAAGGAGGGGCTGGGGGTGGTTAATACAAGCAATTGAAAATGAGCAACTTACAACAATTGTTATTGTTTTTTTCCACCCTGAGGGTGCTGAATAGGTGCGAAATTCGTATCAAAGATAAACGATTGATAATCACGGCTTAATATCCCGAACTCACGTTAACACAAAAAAGCCTCCTGACATCATTTCAGGAGGCTTTTTCAGTAGCACCAGTAGGAATCGAACCTACATCAAGAGTTTAGGAAACTCCTATTCTATCCATTGAACTATGGTGCCATCACATCACCTGCCTTTTGGGGAAAGGCCGGCGAATCAGATAGCAAAATTATAGAAAAGAAAATAAAAATTCAAGCGCTTCAAAAGCTGAAATCTATCCGCGGGAAGGGGCATTGCCCCACCATGCAGATGGCCGGTATCAACCCTATTGGGCGGTGGCACTTACCTTGAGAATGTTGACCAGATCGCGCGAATTGCTTCTTACCCGCACCATACAGTTGATCTGTTGGGGTTCATTGGGCTCCAGAGTGATTTCCACCCATCCCTTTTCAGAAGGACCGATGGACTGGCGGGAAAAGCGAATCTTCAGGGAAGGACAATCCGGTTTTGCATCCTCAATGGTTACCGGCAAGCTGCCTGTATCGGTAAAGGTGAATCTATGGGTCCGCCTTTCGGTGAGCTTTACCGTTCCAAAATTATAGTATAGCGTTTCCCATATAATTTTGGGTGCAAGATTTTTTGTTTTATTAATGGCACTGGGTTCACTGCCAGTGTTTAGCTGAGCAAAAGTGTACGCCGGGATACATAGACAGAAAGCAAGGAGAAGGTTAAAGTAAATGATCTGTCGCATAGGGCTGGATTAACCAAAGCTTCAAATCAAAATTAAACAGCTAAAACCCTAAAAGCAAAAACATTCGGATAGTAAATATAACAAGCGTTCAAACCAACCACTAACTGGTGTATTTTAGTTATGGCATAAAAAGTTTTAGGAATGGCATAAAAGCAAATTTTAAGTTTCACGCCAGAAGAAAGGCGTAAACAGCATGAGCACCGTAAAAAGCTCCAGTCTGCCCAGCAACATTAACATAGAAAGTATCCATTTACCGATGTCGGGAATTTGGGCAAAGTTTTGGACATCGCCTGGCCCTACCTGCCCGATACCCGGGCCTATATTGCCCAAAGTGGCCGCTACGCTGCCTATGGCCGTCATAAAGTCCAGACCAATGAGGGTCATACAGAAACTGCCAATCACAAAAAGAATGACGAAAATGAGGAAAAAAGCCAGTATGCGGGACACCACATCTTCGGGCACCGCCTTGCGATTAAAGCGCACAGGCAGTATGGCTTTGGGGTGAATCTGGCGTTTGAGCTCGAGGTAGCTGTTTTTAAAAATGACCAAAAATCTTACAACCTTAATGCCCCCGCTGGTGGAGCCTGCGCAGGCCCCGCAAAACATCAGCAGAAAGAAGAGCCACAGCATAAAGGGCCCCCATGCCGTAAAGTCGGCCGTTCCAAAACCCGTAGTAGTGAGGATGGATACCACCTGAAAGGCACTTTGGCGGAAGGCCTCTTCGAAGCTCAGCCCGCCCCGCAGGTAAACCGTCAGGCTCACCACGCTCACCAGCACCAGACAGGCCCACAGGTACAGGCGAAACTCTTCATTTCTCCACAGGCGCCGGGTTTTGCCCCTGAGGGCGGCATAAGTGAGGGCAAAGTTGGTGCCGGCTAAAAACATAAATACGATGATCACATACTGGTGGTAGGCCCCAAAGGCCCCCACACTGGCCTGGCGGGTAGAAAACCCGCCCGTAGAGAGGGTAGCCATGGCGTGGCATATTGCTTCAAAAAAACTCATGCCGCCAAACATCAAAAAGAGACACTCCAGCAGGGTGAGCGCCACATACACAATCCACAGCCGCTTGGCCGTTTCCTTGATGCGGGGTGTGAGCTTGTCGGGGGTGGGGCCGGGTACTTCGGCCGCATACAACTGCATCCCGCCTATGCCCAGCAGAGGTAAGATGGCAATGGTGAGCACGATGATGCCCATGCCGCCTATCCAGTGGGTCATGCTGCGCCAGAAATGCAGCCCCTTTGGCAGGGACTCGATCTGGTCGGCCAGTATGCTGGCCCCCGTGGTAGTAAAGCCCGACATGGTTTCGAAAAAGGCATCGGTAAAGCTGGGAATGGCTCCACTGGCCACATAAGGCACAGCTCCCAGAGCCGACATCACCAGCCAGCCCAGGGTGACGATGAGGTAGCCATCGCGCTTTTTGAGCTCTTTTTGGGTGTTTTTTTTCGTCAATGCCCATACTCCCAGCCCCAAAACGATGATGCCCAGGCCCGAAAACGAAAGGGCTTTTACGTCCTCCCCTCCGTAATACAGCGAAAAGGGGACTGCAAGCAGCATGGCCAGGCCACAAATCGCACTGAGCATCCCAAGAAGGTTCACCACCAGCCGAAAGTTAAACATAGCTGTACCTTTTGGGCGCGAAAGCTACTAAAAGAAATTGGAAAAAATGTGCCGCTTTACTCTTTTGCTTTAGAGGTGGAAAAAAACACCAATAGCTCCAGATCCTCTTCAATTTGGGTGAATTGGTGGCCGGCCCCGGCTTTGACGTACAAGATGGTGCCGGCCTTGACCTGGGTGGTATCCCCTTCCACTACAAAAGTGGATCTGCCGCTGAGGGTGTAGTACACCTCGTCCAGTTCGTGGGGCGACTGCTGATCGGTGCTGCCTGCCTGCAGGCGGTAAATGCCTGTGCTGAGGGTAGGTAGGCGCAAAAAAGGCAGGTAGGGTCTGCCCGAACTTTTGAGCTGATCGAGCAATTCGTCTTGCTGGAAGACGGCCCAGTTTTCTCCATCCGAAACCAGGCGGAAGAAGGCTTCGGCAGGGGCATGAGCCTGCTGCCGGGCTTGTAGCTGCAGGTGCTCTGTGAGCCAGCCAATTCCCAGTAATGCGGCCAACAGCCAGGGGATGAGTTTTTTCATGATGAAATGGGGTTAGAAGTGAGACTGAAAAATTTGCCAGATTTCGTTTTGGGGCCAGGGAGCTTCGTAAGTTACTGCTACTTTTTGGGTAGGATGAATGAGGCCGATTTTTTTGGCGAAGAGGGCAATGGATTTGTCGAAATTAAAACTCGTTTTGCCATACTTTACGTCGCCCTGTATCACACAGCCCATACTGGCCAGCTGCACCCGTATCTGGTGTCGCCTGCCCGTGTGAGGGTGTACTTCCAGCAAAGCCTTATTTCCACTGGTAGCCACCAGCCGGTAGTGGAGCTCGGCTGGCTTGCTGCCATGTACCGCTTTGTGGTAGGCCCGCATGATGTTTTTTCCCGGTAGTTTTTTCAGGTAGTGAACCAAGGTGCCTGTTTCCACGGCCGGAACAGACTCGGTGATGGCATAATAGACTTTCTGGATTTGTCTTTGCTGAAATTGTTTGGAAAGGCGGGCCGCCGCTTTGGAGGTTTTGCCCAGCAGCATGATGCCGCCTGTGGGCCGGTCCAGCCGGTGAGGCAGGGCCAGGTAGGCGTTGCCCGGCTTGTTGTAGGTGTTTTTCAGGTATTCCCTGCCCCAGTCGAATACGCTTTCATCCCCGCTGATGTCGGCCTGGGCGGGCATGCCAAAGGGTTTGTTCACCACCAGCAGGTGATTGTCTTCATAAATGATCTGTGGAATCCGTTGCGACATTCGGTCATGAATTATTATGGTGCTGTAAAGCTGAAAGACAGAAATTTATTTTCCAATTTTATAAAGCCAATTCCTTTACTAACTTTACCCTGAAAACGCAGCGGGCCAGGGCCTTGTTTTGCCTTTTGGAGAGATGGCCAGCAAAAACTGCTGGCTAGAGCGAGCAAATTTGCAAAATATGCCCCGGCAAAGCCACTGTGTGTGATTGGGAAGCTGTGAGTGCGGCATGGAAATTGGAGAAGGGGAAATGCCGATAATGTCCAAACCCCGGCAGAGCAATTACATGGGGTGTAGGAGGAAGGCCACAGAAAACGTTATTTCTTCATGGCTCTTCCCCCTGTAAGAACAGTAAACTATTTTTACTCAGCAACAATAGCTGTAAAGTATTAAAGATTTTGGAACTTGATGCGTAGCGGGACGATCATTTCCCTTAGCTTGTTTTGGATTGTTTTCACACTGGTCCATACGCCCGCAGGGGCGCAGATGCCTGTACCTAAAGCCATACCTGATGCATATAATTTCATACGGCGTGACCTCAACGTTTTTACCAACCAAGAGGAGGGGCTGGTCCACTTTTATACCCAGTTGCAATTACTCGAGGCCGGGAAAAGGCGCAAGGTCAACATCGTTCACATAGGCGATTCCCACCTGCAGGCCGACTTTTTTTCGGGTACCTTTCGCAAACTCATCCACCAGCACTTTGGTGCTGCAGGGCGGGGGCTGGTATTTCCCTTCAAAGTAGCACGCACCAATAGCCCGGCCGACATCAAGGCTTTCTCCAATACCACCTGGGAAGTCAAGCGCAATGTGTCGCCCAGCAGGCCGCTGCCCATAGGCGTAAGCGGAATCACGTTGCGAACCACCGACCCCAACTTTATTTTGCAGCTTTCTCTGGGCAAAAGCCCCCAAAACCTGGATTACACCTTCAACAAGGTCACCATTTTTAACGAAAAAGGGCCGGAATGCTACGACTTCCTGCTCTCGGACGCCGACGAGGCCAACGTATTTGTGCAGGTAAAAAATGTGCACCACCAGTACTACACCGTCCAAAAAGGGGATTTCCTGGGCAAGATTGCCGATGAGCACGGCATCACCCTGAGCCAACTCAAGCGCTGGAACAACTTGCGGGGAGACATTATTTTCCCCAATCAGAAACTCATCGTAAGCCCTCCAGTGGAAGGTGAAGCTCAGGCAGACATCAACAACTTTCGCGATCTGGCCAGGATCGATAACTCCAGCTTTTCGCCCAGCCCTTTCAGCACAACGGTGCGCCTCGACCAGGCCAGGAGCAGCATACTGCTCAGGGGCAAAAAAACAGCCGATACCCAAAAGCGGGCTACCCTCTTTGGCATCGTGCTGGAAAACGACCGGCAGAGTGGCATACTCTACCACATGATAGGCGTCAATGGGGCCATGTTCAGGCACTACAATGCGGCTCCGGACTTTTTCCCACAGGTGCGCGAACTGCATCCCGACCTGATCATCATCTCCCTGGGTACCAACGAAAGTAGTGGCACCAGCTTCAACGAATCCTGGTTTTACAAAAACGTGAACCGCATGATCAGCCTGCTCGAAGAGCATGCACCCAATGCGGATATTTTGCTTATGACCCCTTCGGATGCTTACCGGTACCGGAAATACAAAAACCCCAATGCGGGCAAAGCCAAGGAAGTGCTGCTGGCCTATGCGCAGGAACACCACCTGGCTGCCTGGGACTTTTATGAAGTAATGGGAGGCTATGGCGCCATCAGTGAGTGGTACAACCACGGACTGGCGCAGCGCGACAGGTTGCACCTCACCAAAAGAGGCTATGAATTGCAAGGAAAATTGTTGTATGAGGCCATGATGAATGGCTACAGAGAATTTCTCGCCCGTGGATCCAAGTAGTATATTATCCTTCTTGAAGGAGTTGTTTGTGTACAGTTCCGAAACGCCCCTGCTGTTCAACAGCTGGCAGTTTCTGGTGCTGTTTCTGCTGTTTTTTGGGGGGTATCTCTACCTGGCAGGGGAAAAGCGCATACGCACCATTTACGTCATCCTTTTTTCCCTTTTCTTCTACTACAAGTGCAGCGGCATCTATTTTTATCTGCTCATTCTTTCCACCCTCATCGACTTCTACCTGGGGCACCGCATCTACCGGGCGCCTACGATGCTGGAGAAGCGGATGTTCCTCATGATGAGCCTGGTGGCCAATCTGGGCATTCTGGCCTATTTTAAATACACCGGTTTTTTTGCCGAAACCCTCAATGCCCTGATGGGAACTTCGGTGGAGATATGGGACATTTTCCTGCCGGTGGGCATTTCCTTTTATACCTTCCAGACCATGAGCTACTCCATTGATATTTACCGGGGAAAATTAACTCCCTCGGAAGACCTGCTGGAGTTTGCTTTTTTCGTCACCTTTTTCCCCCAGCTCGTTGCCGGCCCCATTGTGAGGGCCGCCGATTTTATTCCCCAGATACGCCAAAAAATAAACGTCTCCCTGGACGATCTGGGGAAGGCATTTTTGCTGATCTGCTCGGGTTTGTTCAAAAAGGCGGTGATATCGGATTACATCGGGATCAACTTTGTGGATAGGGTGTTTGAAAATCCCACGCTTTACAGCGGCTTCGAAAACCTACTGGGAATATATGGCTATGCCCTGCAAATCTATTGCGATTTTTCGGGCTACTCCGACATCGCCATTGGCCTGGGGCTGCTGCTGGGTTTTCGCTTACCAGAGAACTTTCGAAGCCCCTACCAGGCGGCCAGCATACGCGAGTTCTGGCGCAGGTGGCACATCTCCCTCTCTTCCTGGCTGCGCGACTATCTATACATTTCTCTGGGAGGCAACCGCAGGGGGAAATGGCGCACCTACCTCAACCTCATGATTACCATGCTGCTGGGAGGCTTGTGGCATGGGGCTTCCTGGAAATTTGTGGCCTGGGGAGGGTTGCACGGCCTGGCTCTGGCAGTAGAGCGCCTGTTCCAGTCCAGTGGAGAGGCCATGCTCCACTGGTGGAACCGCCAGGTAAATACCGTGGATAAATTTGTGATGAAACACTGCCTGCACAGCCGCAACCTGCTGCTGGTGGCCGTATGGTTTATTTACGATTCGGCCGGAAACCTCTACTGGGCCACTCGCAGGGCCTACCTGCCTCTGCACCAACGCTACATGAAGCAGCTGCTTTCGGTTTTCCTTACCTTTCACTTCGTGTGTTTTTGCTGGATTTTCTTCCGGGCCGAAAGCTTCGGTCTGGCTATGGAAATGATGAATCAGATTTACAGTGCTTTTCACTGGGGGATCATTCCTCAGGTCCTATGGGGCTATAAAGAGGTGCTGGGACTCATGGTGCTGGGCTACCTACTTCACTTTATCCCCGACCGCATCGATCAGCGGGTAGAGTCGCTCTTTGTGCATTCGCCTATGCTGGTGCAGTCCCTGACTCTGGCGCTGATTATCTGGCTGACCATACAAACCCAGACTGCCGGTGTAAGGCCCTTTATCTATTTCCAATTCTGAAAAAAGCTTGCCCCTTTTATGTTACCAGCGAGTTCCCCCCAGGTCCAGACCCAGGGTAATTTCGCTTGAGGGGCCAAATACCGTGCCGGGCACCTCTATGGGCTTGGACATGAAGTCGGCCGAGTAGGTAAAGTGCAGGTTGCGGGTATGAAAACCAAAAAGTAAGCTCATGCGCCAGTCGGTGCGGTAAGAACCCCCAAAATAAATGCGGTCGTTTACGATGTACATTTTCACCGTTCCCTCTATCTGGTAGGGGGCAGTTTGTACCTTTTTTACCAGTACTGAAGGCTCCACCGAAAAATTTTCGTATTCAAATTTATAGCCCATTAGCGCGAAGTAATGCCGGTAAAGCTTGCTCACGATGCTGCGGGAAGAGCCAGAGGCTCCCAGGTCGAGGTCGGTTTGTATGAGGTTGGGAGCCGAAAAGCCCGCAAAAAAATGCTCATTGTAGTAATACAGGCCAAAGGCCACATCGCCCACCATGAGGCCCTGGGCAGCTTCGGCTATGGCCGCATCTGATGGGTCCTGGAAGTACACTCCCTCGCTGTCGAAGCGGTATTGCATCATTTTGGCTGCCATTCCCAGGGCGAGCTTGTCTTCTTTCATGCCTATGGGTATGTGGAAGGCGTAAGCAAACTGTAGGCCCGAGCGTTTGGTGGGGCCCAGTGCATCGTTAAAAGCCAGCAAGCCCACGGCATTTTTGACATCCACACTGCCGTGGTAGCTGATGATGGCCGTTTCGGGGGCACCGGGAAAGCGGCTCCACTGGCGCCGGTAGTTGATGCGCAGCTCGTGCCGCTCACTACTGCCCGCTACAGCAGGGTTGAGCAAAAAAGCGTTGGTTTTATACTGGGCAAAAAGGGGCTCCTGCTGGCCAAAAAGTAAAGAAAGGGGAAAGAAGGCAAGGCATATCAATAGGGTTTTTTTCATGTGTTGTTAGCGGATAATGGTGACTGTACCTTTGAAGGTGCGTTTGTCGGTGGGAGCATGAAGTTTTAAAATGTAGTAGTACGTGCCGTCGGGCAGGGGTTTTCCGTTGATGGTGCCGTTCCATTGGTTGTCGTAGCCCTGCACATGCAGCAACTCCTGCCCCCAGCGGTTGAGGATGATGACCTCATTTTGCTGAAAAGCATGTATGCAGGGAATGAACCAGGTTTCGTTTACGCCATCGCCATTGGGGGTAAATCCCGTATGAATTTCCAGGCAGTCGAGTTTGAGGATTTCTTCAATGCCAACGGTGGCAATGGCTACACAGCCATTGGCGTCTTCTACCCGTACTTCGTACTGGCCTTCGTCCAGCCCGCTGATTTCCCGCGTGGTGTCGCCCGTATTCCACAGGTAGGAGTAGGGGGGCGTGCCACCGCTTGCATCTATGCGGGCCATGCCAGTGCGGTTGCCGTTATCGGCCTGGCTCACCACCCTGAGGTGCAGGCTGTCGGCTTTTCCGATAAGCACTTCCCGCTGCAATACACATCCCAGGGCATCGGTAACAGCCAGTTGGTAACTTCCAGGTGGTAGGTCGAATACTTCGGATTCCGTTGCGCCATTGGACCAGGAAAATTGGTAGGGGCCTTTGCCCTTTGTCACTTCGGCCAGGGCGTAGCCATCGGCCTGGGCGTAGCAGCTTTCGTCAAATGCCTGTACGTTCAATTCCACATCTGAGCCCTGGCGTATTTCGGCCGATGTTTCAGTGCTGCATCCGTTGGCGTCGGTAACGACCACGGAGTAGGTGCCGGGCAGCAGCCCGGCTGCCGTGTCGGCAGCCACCAGGCCGCCCGACCACTGGTAAGTATAAGGGGCTGTGCCGCCTGCGGCGTGCACGATGATTCGCCCATCTGTGGAATCTTTGCAGAGCTGGTGGTCTGCCTGCAGGCTGGTGCTCAGCTTGGGCGGCTCCTCCAGCAAGATGGCTGCGGGGCTTTTGCAGCCGTTGGCATCGGTGATAATGGCAGAGTGCCAGCCCGCAGCTAGCTGGCTCACTGTGGGAGTGGTTTGGGCATTGTCCCAAATATAGCTGTAGGGCTCGCTGCCGCCCACCCCCTGCACCCGCACGATGGCGTCCGATGCCCCAAAACAGCTGATGGGGTAGCCGTTAAAGTCGGTAACGGCAAACATTTCGCCTTTGAGCTCCACCACCTCCACCTCAATATAGTTGTCTGAAAGCTGATGGCAAAGGCTGGCCCTGGCTTCTGAAACGGGTTTGCCACGCACAATATCGGCCTCTCCGGTATAGGAAAATCCATAAACCCGGTAGGTACCTGCGTCCAGCTCATTAAAATCATACACATTTTCGCTGAATGAGGCCAGCACCACACCGGCTCCGTTACACAGAATATATGCATAGTTGGCATGGGCGGGGCCGTCGTAGGTGAGGTTGCGGGGGTCTGGTATGCGGTCTTTGCATACAGTATTCTGCTGGCTGATCTCAATGCTTGAAGCCCGTGCCGTACACAGGCTGGCTTTGTCCACCACCTTTACCGCATCCAGCCCTATATCTCCAGTGCTTTGGTCTCCCAGGCCATCAAACCTGATCTTAAAGGCCTGGGTGTAGTATTCCGCAGGAATGTCCAGGTAAAGGGTAGTCCATTCATTGTAAACCGTAGCTACATCCAGCATCTGCACCTCAAATTGTTGGCCGCCGTCTTTGGAAAAAGCAATGCGTATCCCGTCTCCATCCAGGGGCTGGCTACTGCTGTTGATATAACAAAAGCTGAGTACGAGCTCCTGGCTTTGGGGAATATCCTGAAGGTCGATGGCGGGGGTGATGATGGAGGCAAACTGCCCGAAGCTCAGGCGTGAGCTTTGGCAGCGTGCATAGTTGCCCCAGCCGTCGCAGTCGGCATCGGCCGGCCGGGCTTCTGCCCCAAAGGAGTCGTCTCGCCCCCAATAGCAGGCACTGCCTGCATCGCATGCAGGCGAGCTGAGGCAGGTCCAGCCTCGCGGGCATGCCGGGTTGGAATTCCAGTTGTCAAACTCCTCGGAAAACAGCGGGGTCTGAGCGAAGGCGAATGGAAGGGCAATTGGAGTGAAAAAAAGCAAGGCAATGAGCAAGCACTCACGAAAATTGGACTTCATACATCCTGGTTTGGCCTGAAGAGCAGGCAAAAAATATGCGTTGTAATATGTGTGGTCGAATGGTAAAAATACGCGCTTTTGTTAAAAGTATTGGACAATCTGAGCTTTACCGTATGTATTGGTGAATTAGCGGTTAAATGAAAACCTTCAACGGCGCTGACACCCAGGCTGGTATTCGAATTTTTTCAACAAAATTCATACCTCATTGCCCTATACAGTACGATGTGGCGCACACTTTATTTTGCCAGGGCTGATGCAGAATACGGGGCCGGGAACTGCGCTGCCCCCAAAAAAGCAGCCATTTCCCCAGGGGGAAATGGCTGGTAGTTTATAACAGCTGGCTATTTCTGCCTCAGGCAGAAGTTTTGGCCAGCACTTCTTTTACTTTTTGGGCAGCTTCGGCCAGGGTAATGGCCGAGGTGACTTCCAGGCCCGATTCGTCAATGATCTTGGCTCCCAGCTCGGCATTGGTGCCCTGCAGGCGCACAATGATGGGCACCGAAATGTTGCCTATATTTTTGTAGGCCTCCACAATGCCATTGGCCACGCGGTCGCAGCGCACAATTCCTCCAAATATATTGACCAGTATGGCCTTTACGTTGGGGTCTTTCAGGATGATGCGGAAGCCTTTTTCCACCGTTTCGGCACTGGCGCCTCCCCCTACGTCCAGGAAGTTGGCCGGCTCGCCTCCCGAAAGCTTAATCATGTCCATGGTGGCCATGGCCAGGCCGGCCCCGTTTACCATGCAGCCCACGTTGCCATCCAGCTTGATGTAGTTGAGCTTGTATTTGGAGGCTTCTACTTCCAGCGGGTCTTCCTCAGCGGTATCGCGCATGGCGGCTATGTCCTTGTGGCGATACAGGGCATTGCCATCTATGCTGAGCTTACAGTCCACGGCCACGATCTGGTCATCGGCCGTTTTAAACATGGGGTTGATTTCCAGCATATCGGCATCGGTTTGCTTGTAGGCCTTGTACAAAGCCGCCAAAAAGCGGGTGCCGTGCTTGAACGCCGCCCCCGACAACCCCAGGCCGTAGGCCACTTTGCGGGTTTGGAAGGCTTGCAGGCCCACCGCGGGGTCAATCCATTCCTTGACGATTTTTTCGGGATGCTTTTCGGCTACTTCTTCAATATTGACCCCACCTTCACTAGAAGCGATGATGACATCCTGCCCTTTTTCCCGGTCCAGGGTGATGCTCAGGTAGTACTCCTTGCGCTCACTGGGGCCGGGGTAGTACATGTCGCGGGCAATGAGAATTTTGTGCACCTTGCTGCCGCCTGTTGCCTGGTTTTGAATGGTGAGCAGGGTGCCTCCCAGCATTTTTTCAGCTGCTTCTTTTACGCCTTCCACGCCTTTTACGACCATGACTCCCTTCGCTCCGGTTTCTTTAATGGTGCCTTTTCCGCGGCCACCGGCATGTACCTGGGCTTTGACCACAAAAAACTTGCCCTCGGGACCGTCCTCGTACAGGCTGTTGGCAGCCGCCAGGGCTTCTTCCACTGTTTCGGCTACTTTGCCGTCCTGTATAGGTACGCCAAACTGCTTTATAATTTCTTTCGCTTGATATTCGTGAAGTTTCATGTCGGTATGAATAGGGGTTAGAAAATCTACCGCGAAAATAAGGGATGTTGGCTATAAATCAAATTGGCAGGAGCAGTAGTTGGAAAAGTAAGGGGAGAATGGATAAATTTTGCCCCTGAAGGGAAAAAATCCTTTGCATACATACAATTTGCCTGGAAATAAATAATTAGTTTTATCCCCATTTAGGAATGCGGGAAACAAAGAGTCGTTGTTTTCTCAACATTCCACCAACTCAACTGAACTTCATGATATGATGTGGAAACTCCTTATTGTCCTCCAAGTATGTTGTCTTTGTCTGTTTTCGGCCCTTTTTGCCCAGCGCCCTTACTGGCAGCAGCGGGCCGACTACCACATGCAGGTAGAACTGGATGTGAACACCCACCGCTTTAGCGGAAGCCAGGAAATTGTGTATCAAAACAATTCTCCTGACACCATTACGAAGGCCTATTACCATTTGTATTTCAATGCTTTTCAGCCCGGCAGCATGATGGATGTGCGCTCCCGCACCATAGCAGATCCCGACCAGCGGGTGCGCGACCGCATTGCTCACCTCAGCCCGGACGAAATTGGTTACCTGAAAGCCCTGGAGCTGAAGCAGGACAAAAAGGACTGCATCTTCCGGCATGAGGGCACCATTCTGGAGGTAGAGCTGCCCAAGCCTCTGCTTCCCGGTAAGCAATGTGTGCTCAGTATGAAGTTTGAGGGCCAGGTGCCCCTGCAAATCCGTCGCTCTGGCCGCGACAATCGCGAAGGCATTGCCTACTCCATGGCCCAGTGGTACCCCAAATTGTGTGAATACGACGACAAAGGGTGGCACCCCAATCCCTACGTTGGCAGGGAGTTTTACGGGGTATGGGGGGATTTCGACGTGAAAATCACCCTGGATGCCAGCTACACCGTGGCCGCTACGGGCTACCTGCAAAATCCCGACAAAATCGGGCACGGCTATGAGTCGGCAGGCACCAGCGTCAAAGCACCAAAGGGTGACCGGCTTACCTGGCACTTTGTAGCTCCCAAAGTGCACGATTTTGTGTGGGCTGCCGACCCGGACTTTGTGCACAAAACTGCCCAGGTACCCAACGGCCCCCTGCTTCATTTTTTCTATGAGGAAAAAGACGAAACCAAGGCCTGGGAAGAGTTACCGGCTTATGCCGTTAAGGCATTCGAATTCATCAATCAACATTTCGGCCGCTATCCCTATCAATCTTATTCCATTATTCAGGGGGGAGATGGCGGCATGGAGTACCCTATGGCCACCCTCATTACCGGGCACAGGCGGCTGCGCAGCCTGGTAGGAGTAACGGTACACGAGGTGCTGCACAGCTGGTACCAGATGGTGCTGGCCACCAACGAAAGCCTTTATCCCTGGATGGACGAAGGCTTCACCAGCTATGCCTCAGCCATTACCATGCAGGAATTGTTCCCTCCCAAAAACCCGGTGCTCAATCCCCTGGCGGGCTCCTATGGCAGCTACTTTTCGGTGGTAAAGGCCGGCCTGGAGGAGCCCATGAGCACCCACTCCGATCATTACCACACCAACCGGGCCTACGGCATGGCTGCCTACTCCAAAGGCGCCATTACCCTGGCCCAGCTGGGATACATCATCTCCGACAGCATACGCGACCGGGGCTTGCTGCGCTATTACAACACCTGGAAATTCAGGCATCCTACGCCCGACGACTTTTTGCGCATCATGGAAAAAGAGTCGGGCATGGTGCTGGACTGGTACCTGGAGCACTGGATGAATACCACCAATACCATTGACTACGGCATACGCAAAGTGTGGGAAAAAGACGGCAAAGCAGCGGTAGCGTTGGAGCGCATAGGAAGCATGCCCATGCCGGTGGACCTGATGGTTACCTACAAAGATGGCAGCCGCGAACTGCACCACATTCCCCTGCGCATCATGCGTGGCGCAAAGCCGCGCGAGTACCAAGATGCTGCCTACCTGGTACGCGACGACTGGCCCTGGACGCACCCCTTCTATGAGCTGCAGCTCAGCCGACCCGTAGCCGATATCCAACAGCTCGAAATAGACCCCAGCACCCGCATGGCTGATGTGGATCGCGAAAACAACCTGCTCCAACTGGAGGAAGGCATGAATTTCTACCTCAATGCAGCCGGTGGCCATTGACTCATTGGCTCAAACGTTTTAATTTGGCTGAGCTTTTTTTAATTTGGGTTGCTAATTAACCCAACCAGAATCCTAACACAACAACCCATGATCCTTCGTATCAAATCATTTGAAGAATACCAACAAGCCTACCAAAGAAGTGTAGAAGCGCCCGAAGCATTCTGGGCAGAGCAAGCTGAGGCCTTTCATTGGCGTAAAAAATGGGACAAAGTGCTGGAATGGAACTTTGAGGAACCCAATGTGAAATGGTTTTTGGGCGGAAAGCTCAATATTACGGAGAACTGCCTGGACAGGCACCTGGCCGAACGGGGCGACCAAAAGGCCATCATCTGGGAGCCCAACAACCCCAATGAACCCACAAGATCCTTTACTTATCGTCAGCTGCATGCCGAGGTATGTAAGATGGCCAACGTATTGAAAAAATATGGCATCAAAAAAGGCGACAGGGTGTGCTTTTACATGCCCATGGTGCCGGAGCTGGCCATTTCGGTGCTGGCATGTGCCCGCATAGGGGCCATTCACTCGGTGGTATTTGCTGGCTTTTCGGCTTCGGCCCTGGCCGACCGCATCAACGACGCCAGTTGCAAAATGGTGATATGCTCCGACGGAAACTACCGGGGCGCAAAGCAAATTCCCGTTAAGCAGGTGGTGGATGAGGCCCTGACCCAAACCAGCTCGGTAGAAACGGTGCTGGTGCTGAAGCGCACAGGAGAAGAAGTGGCCTGGAAGGAAGACCGCGACGTATGGATACATGAAGCCCTGAAGGGGGTGAGTGATACCTGCGAAGCTGAAGAAATGGACAGCGAAGACATGCTGTTTATTCTTTATACTTCCGGCTCTACTGGTAAACCCAAAGGCGTGGTGCACACCTGCGGGGGCTACATGGTGTACACCACCTTCACCTTCCTCAATGTATTCCAGTACGAAGAAAAGGACATCTACTGGTGTACAGCTGATATTGGCTGGATCACCGGCCACTCCTATATCGTTTATGGCCCCCTGCTGGCAGGAGCTACCAGCCTCATGTTTGAAGGAGTGCCCACCTGGCCAGATGCAGGTCGATTTTGGCAAATTTGTGAAAAACACCGGGTCAATCAGTTTTACACGGCCCCCACGGCCATACGGGCCCTGCAGGCCCAGGGACTGGAATACGTAAAACCTTACGACCTCAGCAGCCTCAAGGTGCTGGGCACAGTGGGAGAACCTATCAACGAAGAAGCCTGGCACTGGTACAATGAGCACATTGGTCCCAAAGACATTCCCATAGTCGATACCTGGTGGCAAACTGAAACTGGTGGCATCATGATTTCTCCGCTGGCAGGCGTTACTCCTACCAAGCCCTGCTATGCCACCTATCCCATTCCTGGCATACAGCCGGTACTAGTTGATACCGAAGGCAAGGAAATAAGTGGTAACGAGGTGGAGGGGTTGCTATGCATCAAGTTTCCCTGGCCCTCAATGCTGCGCACCACCTATGGCGACCACGAACGCTGCCGCAAAACCTACTTTGAAATGTTTCCGGGGAAATACTTCACCGGCGACGGCTGCCGCCGCGATGCCGACGGCATGTACCGCATTATCGGGCGCGTGGACGATGTGATCAACGTATCGGGCCACCGCCTGGGTACGGCTGAGGTGGAAAATGCCATCAACCAGCACCCCAATGTGGTGGAGTCGGCTGTGGTGGGCTTTCCCCATCCCATCAAGGGACAGGGTATTTACGCCTATGTGATTTGCCAGCACCCCCCCGAAAACGAAGAAGCCCTTAAGCAGGAAATTTTGCAGGTGGTCACGCAGGAAATTGGCCCCATAGCTAAGCCCGACAAAATACAAGTGGTACCCGGCCTGCCCAAAACGCGTTCGGGCAAGATCATGCGCCGGATTTTACGCAAAATTGCCGAAGGTAAAGCCGACGACCTGGGAGACACCTCTACCTTGCTTGACCCCACTGTGGTAGAAATTATCAAATCAGGGGCCATTGTATAGGCAATGAGTGGCTTGTAGTCCCTTGATTGGAAGTAGTATATTTGCCAAAAAAACCTGCCATCTGGTGGGTTTTTTATTAATGAAAACTAATCATATACATAAAAAAT
>RFHT01000147.1 GCA_003696835.1 Bacteroidota bacterium | reverse complement strand
CTATTGGGGTATTCCCCCTTTTTTGCAGCAGGTATATGCTGTATTAAAATAACTATTCTTCTCAAGAAATCAGCTTCCTGTCTCAGAAAAATTAGTAAGAGGCTTCTGACTTCTGCAAACACGGAAATACGATGCTTATTAGAAAAATGCCTCAGGCTATCCCGAACTCACGTTAATATATTAAGTTGAATACCTAAAAAGATGCTATGGCCATGCAAACCATCAATATTGAACTGCCTGCGGACATTTTGTTGACGCTGAATGAGTCAGTAGAGGAGTTAAAGAAACGAATAAAAATTTCTCTGGCTGTTCAGCTTTACCTTCAGCAGAAAGTAACTATAGGTAAAGCTGCCCAAATTGCAGAGTTGTCCCGCCTTCAATTCGAAACCCTGCTATCTAAAAACAAAATTCCCATTTCTCTTCTTGAGTTAGATGAGGTATTACAGGAGGTTAACAAACTGAAATAGGCATGAAAAATGGATTGGCTGTTTCAGATGCCGGACCCGTTTTTTCCTTTGGCCTAATTGGCAGGCTGGACATTTTAGCTGAAGTTTTTGACAAAATATTCATACCTGCTGCTGTTTGGGAAGAAGTTTCGAAGGACCAATCAAAAAGCGCATTCCACCAAATCAATGACTTCTTTAAAGATAAAGTAAAAGAAATTACCAGTTTCAACGAATTAACCTTTGTTATGGATTTTGGTGAATCTGAATCTGTGATTTTGTACAAAGAATGAAAAGCTGATTACCTGTTGATTGATGATAAAAAAGCCCGTGCCATAGCAGAGAATTTGGGGGTCAATTGTATCGGTACACTTGGTGTGCTTTCTTATGCAAAAACCAAAGGGTTGGTGGGAGACTTGAGACCTGTATTTATGGAATTTTTGAACAATAATCGATATTTCTCTATAGGGTTACTAAACGCCATTTTGAAGCAACACCAGGAGGCTCCCATCCCTCAGCATCTGTAGCTGTAGCCTGTCTAAAGCCTATTCCCAAGCGCCCTGCCCGCCCTGGAGACCCAACTGCGCAGGCAGTTTCCTTTTGCGCAAGGCGAATGCTGAGGTGGGAATGAATTACGGTTGGTTGCAAAAAAATTTGCACAAATATGAAACCAATCGTACATTTGCGATGTACTATAAGGCATGATGATTTCAGAGGAAAAAATAGTAAACAGTAATCAGGAAGAGTTGGCAAGATTTGCCAAGGCTCTTTCGCACCCCACGAGGTTGGAGATTCTGCGCCTTTTGAATACCCAAAGTTGTTGTTTCACCGGAGATCTGGTGGATGTGCTGCCGATTGCTCAATCTACGGTTTCCCAGCATTTGAAAGAGTTGAAAAATGCCGGGCTGATTCAGGGGGAAATTACCCCCCCAAAAATCAAGTATTGCATCAACAAAGAAAACTGGAACAAAGCCAAACAATTGTTTTCCGACTTTTTTCAGTCCATAGAGTGACTTTAATCACATTTTTTTACCCATATAGATCGTCTATTTGCGATTAACTATTAATAAACATTAAAGAAGATGAAAAACATTAAAATTCTGGGCACGGGCTGCCCCAAATGCAAAAGAACCACCGCCCTGGTAGAAGAGGTGGTGAAGGAAGCTGGGGTAGAAGCCCATATTGAGAAGGTAGAGGACATCATGGAAATCATGAAATACAATGTGCTTACTACGCCAGTTGTGGTGATAGATGAAGAAATCAAAATCAAAGGGCGTGTACCCTCCAAGACAGAAATACAAGCATTGCTAACGGCTTAATTTTATCGAAAATGACAAAGAAACCATCATTGAATCGAGCCAAAGAAATTTGCCCCACTAGAACGATGAACAAGCTGCGGCAGGGCGCCCTGCTGGTAGATGTTCGTCGTCCCGGCGAAGTGGAGGAGGTTTCCTTTGATGTGCCTGAATACCTGCATATTCCGTTGAAGGAGTTGGAGCATAGATGGCAGGAAATTCCCATCGGGAGAGAGGTTATTTTTGCCTGCCGAAGTGGGAGGAGGAGCCTCAAAGCCACCTACTTCATGATGAATCATGGTTTCGACAAGGTGTTCAATATGGAGGGAGGCATGTTGAAATGGGCCTCTAAAGGATTCCCGGCCAAAGGCAATGTTGACGGCTTACTGGCCGCTCAAAGTTGTGATTGTTCTCAACCAGATTGCTGTTAAAATGGAATATTCAATTACTGCCAGCTCAGTTGCTAAACATGACGCTGTTTTAGCGGTAAAACAGGCTCAAATTGAGTTTGGTACCACAGACGAATCGGCAAACAGGCTGCCAAACCCTGCCGAACTGTTTTTAGGGGCTTTTGCCGCCTGTATGCTAAAAAATGTCGAGCGCTTTTCGACTTTGCTGCACTTTACTTACGAGCGTGCAAGGGTGCAGGTACAAGCCGTTCGCTTAGAACGCCCGCCCCGTATGGACGAGCTTCGCTATTCTCTGACCATTTACAGCAAAGACCCTGACTTACGGATTCCCCTGCTGAAAAAGAATTTGGAGAGATATGGGACCATATTCAATACCGTCAAGCAGGCGTGTTCGGTTAGGGGTGAAATCGAAAAAGTAACTGATTATGTTTGAATGGATTCAAGAACTGGCAGACTGGGTAGTTTTTGGGCTGCTCCATCTGCAAGCGGGCGGGCACCTGGCCGAAGCCTTAAACTTTTTCATTTACGACAGTATCAAAATATTGCTGCTGCTGTTCATCGTTGTCTTTTTGATGGGCATTGTGAACAGTTACTTCCCCGTTGAAAAAGTAAGGAACTACCTCTCTCGCAATAAGCTCTACGGCTTAGAGTATCTGATGGCTTCGCTTTTTGGAGTGGTTACGCCATTTTGCTCCTGCTCATCAGTGCCTTTGTTTATCGGATTTGTACAAGGGGGAATCCCCCTGGGGGTCACCTTTGCCTTTTTGGTTACCTCCCCCCTGGTCAACGAGGTCGCAATTGGGTTATTTGTGGGGTTATTCGGGCTGAAAATTACCCTGATCTATGTCATTAGCGGAGTATTGCTTGGCATGACTTCGGGGCTGATACTGAGCCGCTTCAAGCTGGAGCATTTGCTTACGCCCTGGGTAAAAGACATATTGGCCCGTGCTGAACGGGAAGGCGAGACCTTTCAGGCAGAACGTACCCCCTTTAGCGAGCGCTTGCCCATTATTTGGGAGGAAGTGATCAAAATCCTCAGAGGAGTTGTTCCCTACGTCATCGTGGGCATTGCCATAGGCGGGCTGATGCACGGCTATATACCCGAAGGTTTTTTTGAACGGTACATGAGCAAGGAAAATCTCTTTGCCGTGCCCATGGCCACTATCCTGGCTGTGCCCATGTATGCCAATGCTTCGGGCATTTTGCCGGTGGTGCAGGTATTGGTAAGCAAGGGAATTCCCCTGGGTACGGCCATCGCTTTTATGATGGGCGTGGTGGGTTTATCGCTACCCGAAGCCATGTTGCTCAAAAAAGTCATGAGCTTAAAGCTGATTGGTATATTCTTCGGGGTGGTAACGCTGTGTATCATTTTTTCTGGCTACTTGTTCAATTTGATCTTATGAAAAAAATCTTGCTGCTTTTACTACCCCTGACTATGATGGCTTGCCAGGAAGTCAAAACAGATGCCCCCCCAACAATGGGGATTACCACCATAGATACAGACTTTTCCAAAGGCCGTCTGGGCTTGAAGCACCAGCTTGCCCTGGAAGATTTGGCCAAATTTCACGGGCATTTATGCGATGGGCTGGTGGTTGGGTATCAGGCCTTGAGGGAGGCTTTCAAAATCCTGTATCCCAGTGGCGTAGTTGATCGGACCAATACCCGCATCGTCAGCCAGCCATCGCCTTGCCTCACCGATGCAGCCGTGTATTTGACAGGAGGGCGCTATCAGTTCAATACATTTTATGTATCCAAAGATATTCCGGGCCTGTTTGTCGTACAGCGAATCGACGATGGAAAAACAGTGGCAGTAAGCCTGAATAAAGGAGTAAAACCTGCCGCAATCGACAGCCTGGGCAAGCTTGCCATACAGGGAAAACTAGCAGCCTGCCAACTCGATAAGCTCAAGGAAATGGAAGACCGTTTTTCAGATTATTTATTGCAATCTCCCCCTTCAGCAAATTTTACAGTAGCCGCCCTGCACCACTTTGAGTGGAACCCTGTTTTGAAAAATGATGTTGTTAAAACCGACATTCTGAACAAAAACACCCCCCCTTGTAAGTAAGTACCTCCATGAGGTATGCTCATATCAGAATCGATAACAAAAAACATGAATTTTCTAACATTCCTTTCGATTTCCTTTCTGCTCGTTTTGCTGGCCTGCCAAAAGCCGGATCATAGCAAGACCATTGCCACTACTGAAACAGGAAGCAGAATAGAAGTAATTGATTTTTATTCAACTCATCGCTGTAAAACCTGCTTAAAAATTGAAGACAATACCAGGAAGCTGCTTCAATCGGCTTTTGCAAAGGAAATGGAGAGTGGCATTTTGAGCTTCCAAACGGTGAATGTGGATGAGGCGGAAAACTATGAAATAGCCAAACGCTTTGAGGCTGCGGGTACGGCTTTATTTGTTAACGTGATAAAGAACGGGCAGGAGCAGCACATTGATTTGACCAATTTCGCTTTTATGAAAGCCTTCGATGAACAAGCATTTAATGATACGCTCAAAACCCGTATATCAGAACAACTAGAAAGGCTGTAAATGGATTTTCTGCAATCATTACTGGAGCAAAACAATTTTCCCTTGTTTTCTGCTCTGCTGTTGGGGCTGATGACTGCCATTAGCCCCTGCCCTTTGGCAACGAATATCACAGCAACGGCTTTCATTTCTAAACATATCAGAAGCCCACACAAGGTGTTGTTGAGTGGGGGGTTGTACGCATTGGGCCGGGCTGTTAGCTATACAGCCATTGGCCTGATTCTGTACCTGGGCGCCAGCAAATTCCATATTCAACTTTTTTTTAGCCAAAATGGAGAAAAATTTCTGGGCCCCTTGTTGATTGTGATCGGTTTGGTTATGCTGAATGGGATACGGCTGAATTTTTTGGGGAAATCGTCTTTTGAAGAGCGATTTTCCGAAAAATTTAAACACAAAGGCTTATCGGGTGCTTTTATGCTGGGGATTATTTTTGCCCTGGCCTTTTGTCCATATAGCGGCGCATTGTATTTTGGTATGTTGATCCCCCTGACCATTTCGGGCCCCTCCGGTTTATACCTGCCAGTCGTTTTTGCCGTGGGAACAGCCTTACCGGTGATATTGTTTACCTATCTATTAGCATTTGCAGCGCATCACATCGGGAACGTTTATAAAAAGATTCAAATCATTGAGAAATATATGCGATATGTGGCAGGCATCGTATTTATCGCAACCGGGACCTATTACCTGCTCATGTTTATGAAATTGATTTAAGAGAAAAATGCGGTAGCGAGTGCCAGCTCCAGGCAAGGAAGAGCTGGGAAGAGGTTTCTCAGGCAAATGCAGGAAGAAGGCGAGTACCGATTGCTCGTAGATGAGGACTTGGCATAAACCTACCCCTCCATCGCCGGTAAAATCTTCCCACTTACTTCGCCAAAGCCCACCCGCATGCCGTTTTTTTGGGCGTGGCCCCGCAGGCTGAGGGTGTCCCCGTCCTGCAGGAAAGAGCGGCTCTCGCCCCCGGCCAGCTGCAGGGGGCGGCTGCCTGCCCAGGCCAGCTCCAGCAGGGAGCCGTAGCTGTGCGGGTCCGGCCCGCTGATGGTGCCCGAAGCCATGAGGTCGCCCACGCGCACGTTGCAGCCGTTTACGGTGTGGTGGGCCAGCTGCTGGACCATGTTCCAGTACATGTAGCGGAAATTGGTGCGGCTGATCACCGTTTCCTCCCCGCCCTCCGGGCGCAGGCCCACCTCCAGGGCGATGTCGTAATTCTGCTCACCCTCATACTGCAAATAAGGCAAGACCGGTGGCTGTTGCTGCGGGCCCGTTACGCGAAAAGGTGCCAGCGCCTCCATGGGCACTACCCAGGGCGAAATGGACGAAGCAAAGTTTTTGCCCAAAAAAGGCCCCAGGGGCACGTATTCCCACTTCTGTATATCCCGGGCCGACCAGTCGTTGAACAACACCAGGCCGAAGAGGTAGTCCCCGGCCTGCCCAATGGGGATGGGCTTGCCCAGCTGACTGTTTTTACCGATAACGAAAGCCATTTCCAGCTCAAAGTCCAGGCGGGCACTGGGTTGGAAAACAGGCTGGGAGGCGCCTTTGGGTAGCACCTGCCCCCAGGGCCGGCGCACAGGCGTGCCACTTACCACAATGGAGGAAGCCCGCCCGTGATAAGCCACCGGCAAATGCCGCCAGTTGGGCAGCAGGGCATTCTCCGGATCGCGAAACATCTTTCCCACATTGGTGGCATGCTCTATGCTGCTGTAAAAATCGGTGTAGTCCCCCACCTTTACCGGCAGGTGCATACTCACTTCCTTTTGCTCAAAGAGCAGCTCCTGGTGGCGGTACAGCTCCGAATGCGTGTCGCACAGCCAGGCCTGCAGCCGCAGGCGCAGCTCAGCGGTTACGCCCTTGCCCAGGGCCATGAAGTCGTTGAGGTAGGGCTGGTTCAGCACCTCCCGGTCGGGCAGCAGGTCGTCAAACACCCCCAGGGCCGCCAGGCCGTAGAGGTCAATCACGTACTCGCCTATGGCCACGCCCAGGCCGGGCTTGCCCCCCCGCACGGAAAATACCCCGAAGGGAAGGTTGTAAATAGAAAAATCGGAATCCGCTGCGATGTCCAGCCAACTGTTTAAGGTATTCATGTATTCAGCCTGTTTTGAGATGTAAATATATCAGAATAGCCTGCAATCTCCCAGCTCCCTTCTTACTCCAGCCAGGACCGGTAGTACTTTCCATCGTCAATTGCCAGGGCCTGCTCCGTGATCATCAGCGGTTTGAAGGTGTCGATCATCACGGCCAGCTCGTGGGTTTCCTTCTTGCCAATGCTGCGCTCGTAGGCACCCGGGTGTGGGCCATGGGGAATGCCGCCCGGATGCAGGGTAATATAGCCCGCTTTGATGTCATTGCGGCTCATAAAATCCCCGTCCACGTAGTAGAGCACCTCATCCGAGTCGATATTGGAGTGGTTGTAAGGTGCGGGAATGGCTTTGGGGTGATAATCAAAGAGG
>RFHT01000146.1 GCA_003696835.1 Bacteroidota bacterium | reverse complement strand
TGGTGCTCAAAAACAGCATCATGGGCCGGGAGGTGGTGGAAAGCCGAAATGGAGAAGTGATCGTGCGCATAGGTGGAGGAGAAAACTGGCATCAGTGGGTACTGTATTGTCTGGAACAGGACTGGGGTGGGGTAGAAAACCTCTCCCTTATACCGGGTAGTGTGGGGGCAGCTCCTATACAGAATATTGGGGCTTATGGGGTGGAATTGCAGCAGGTATTTGTGCGCCTGGAAGCCCTGCACCTGGGCAGTGGGGAGTTGCACACCTTTGAGCATGCAGATTGCCAGTTTGGGTACCGCAATAGCATTTTTAAGCAGCAGGCAAAAGGCCAGTACCTCATCACGCGCGTATGGCTGCGCCTGCGCAACCGGAATCACCAACTGCATACCCACTATGGCAGCATAGCCGCTGAGCTAAAAAAGGCGGGCATCCGCCAACCGACCATACGCGACATCAGCAGGGTGGTGTGCCACATTCGGCGCAGTAAATTACCCGACCCGGCTGAGCTGGGCAATGCCGGCAGTTTTTTTAAAAACCCTGTGGTGGAGCCCCAGCAGTTTGAGCAACTGCTGGCTGAATATCCCAACATGCCTCATTACCCGCAGGAAGAGGGGGGGGTAAAAATTCCGGCTGGCTGGCTGATTGAGCAGACTGGCTGGAAGGGAAAAAGGGTGGGCAACTGTGGGGTGCATGCACAGCAGGCCCTGGTGCTGGTCAATTACGGCGGCGCCACCGGCATGGAGATCCTTCAGCTATCCCGGCGCATACAGGATTCTGTGCGCCATCAATTCGGCATTGAGCTGGAGCGGGAAGTAAATGTGTTGTAAGGGCGGTAGCGTTAACCACAAATTCCACCAACTTGCTTCGTACAGTTGGTGGAATTTGCGACTAAAAACGGCCGGAAGAAGCAGGACTACGGTTCCAACCTTCTTGCTTTCCTTTAGGGAAAATTGACATCGGCTGCACCGGAGCTACTTACCTGCCTGTGTTCGGGACTTCCGTAGCAATGCACATCGGAGCTACCCGAAGCGCTGGCAGTGAGGCTTTGACTGGCATACACAAAGGCGTCAGAGGAGCCCGAAAGCTGCAGGGTGCAACTCTCCGTTTTAAAGTCTCGTGCCTGCAGGTCGCTGGAGCCGCTCATGCTGGCCGTCAGGCTTTGGGCGCGACCAGCCAGACGGATATCGGCCGAGCCACTTGCACTGCAGGCAAGGTTTTCAGCGCGCAAATCCAGCAGCTTTACATCGGCCGAGCCGCTGCATTTAATCTTCAGATCGTCGGCATATATGCTACCTTCAGCTATAAGGTCAGCAGCACCGCTTACCTCCAGGCTGCGCAGGTCTTCTACCGTGATGAAAATATTGAGCTTTTCGGCCTGCTGTATGTTTTTTTCAGTTTTGATTTTGAGGGTTCCATTGTTCACTTCGGTACTGATGATGTCCAGCAGGTTCTCGTCGGCTTCTACTACCAGGCTTTGGCTTCTTCCCTGCCGCAGAAATACGTCAAAGCTGCCGCCTACAGAAATGGCGTCGAAGTTGCGCAGATCGCGACTTTCGCGCACTACCTTGCCGTTGCCTTTAATGCCAGTCCATTGTGCGGAGGCAGGCAGAAACATCAGCAGGAGTAAAACCAGTGGCAGGGAGTTTTTTATATGAACTTTCAGCATAACAAATATGTTTAGGGGGTGAATGATTATTTGATGGTGACATCGCCGTATTCCGAGCGAATTTCAATACGAGAATTGGCGCTGGCAGAACCCACATATCCAATAAGTCTTCTTTCAGAGCGTTCTTTTAAGTCTTCTTGTACTTTGGCTCCGGCCGGTTTGAGGACGTTGGCATACTTGGTATGAATGTCGAAGGTATAGTCTGCACCTTTTTCAGTGCGTAGCTCGCAGCCAGCGTACTGTCCGTCGAAGCGGAAGAGCCTGAATCCGGCACTGAGCCAGCCCACTTCCAGTCCGCCGTAGCGCATTTCAAAATCGCCGATTTTGTTCAGCCGTTCGAGCTGAATGGTGGAGTTTCGCTCTTCTGCAACGAAGTAGCTCACCTCTCCCAACTGATAGCCGTTGTAGCGGCTGATGGAGCGGAGGGTATCGATGCGTTCAATTTCAAAATTGGAATACCGGCTTTCCAGTCTGATGGCCCTGGCTACCTCCAGTTTGAGTTCGGAATATTTGATTTCCATGTCGCCCCAGTTGACGGCCTCAATGTTGGCTTTGGCATAACTGAGGTTGAGCAGGCACCGGCCCTTGAGGGCCTCTGTTTCCAGGGTGCCGTACTTGAGTTGAATGTCGGCATCTCCCTCCAGCTCATCCACAAAGATATCGCCGTATTTGTTGTCGAGCCGTATGTGGTTGGTATAGGGAATGCGCAGAGCGTAATCAATGGAAAATTCTTGGAGGCGCACTTCAGTGCCATCCTTGAAGGTGATGCGGATGTCGCCCCTTTTCCCGCTTTGGTTCCAGTTTTTAATAGCAGGAAGCGCGCTCTCAACGGTTACTTGCTTGCTGTTGCCTGCTATGTCCACCTCGATTTTGTCGAGCATTTTTTCCACCTCCTTCATACTGGAGGCCCGTACCTTCACCTGCACATTTACTGCCACTTCACTGCCGTTGTAGGTTTCTATGTGAATGTTGCTGTACTTGCCGGTGACATCTACCCTTGCATCCCGGTTTACACGGAAACGCTTGCTGGTTTCAACGATTCGCTCCTGCCCACTTACAGCCTGGGCCATGATCAGCAGCAGCACAAAAAATAAGACTTTCCTCATGTGATATTGATTTAGTGGCTTTTCGTTTTTCAACAGGAAGTCAGGACTGTTTAGGTTTTTCATGTTCTTTGGCTTTTAGGATCTGTTGCTGTAACTGCTTCAGAATCCTGAGTTTAAGTTCATAGGTTTGGATCAACAGTTTGACCCGATACTCATACGGTCCTTCCTGTGATAGCTCTCGTTTTAACTCCTCATAAGTTTGGTCAATTTGCTCCAATTCGTCGAGATAGGCCCTGGCCAGCTCCTGTTTTTCTTTCATCAAAGGCTCCAGGCTCTGTTGTTGACGGGCCAGTTTCATGAGGTAGTAGGTTTCGAGTTCCTGAAATTCAGTGTCCTCCTCTTCTATGTTGGGCGTGGCATCCGCCAGGGGAGCATATTCCGGCTCAGAGCTGGTTTCAGTTTGT
>RFHT01000145.1 GCA_003696835.1 Bacteroidota bacterium | reverse complement strand
GGCCAGCTGGCTGGGCATTAGCCTGGGAATCCCCACCATGGGAGTGGCCAAACGCAGCCTGCTGAAGGAAACTGGCATGCCTCCAGAGAAAGCCGGCTCGGCCCTGCCCCTCATACGTGCCGGAAAGCTGGTGGGCCATGTGGTGCGAACCCAAACCGGCATCAGGCCCCTGTATGTAAGCGCCGGGCACCTCATCAGCCAGCAGCAGGCCCTGCAACTGGCCCTGCAGCTCAGGGGCCGCTACCGCATCATCGAGCCCCTGCGCCGCGCCGACCAGGCCGCCAGGCAATACGCTAAAGGCCTGAGCCTCCCCCAGGCCGTGGTATTGCAGTAGGAGCACGCTGCATAAGGCGTGAAATTCGATTCCCATTCGACTTATAAACTCCCTTTATGATATTTTTTCCCTAAATTGAACAATATTAACCCTCAGCAATGGATGAGCCCAGAGATGTTCGATGGATTCAGCGCCTGAATAATTACCAGAAAGCCCTGGCTAAACTACACGTGGCGGTTCAACGGGTGAAACAAACATATTACCGCAAGGGCAAATTTGATGAAGAGAAGTTTAAACAAGGAGACGACATTGTGGTTGAGGGCATTATTCAACGCTTTAAATACACCCATGAACTGGCCTGGAAGGTGATGAAAGACTTTTTGACTTCCAGAGGGGTTGCGGGCATTTATGGTTCAAGAGATGCCACCCGGGAAGCTTTTGCTAAAGCGCTCATCCTGCAGGGAGATACCTGGATGGACATGATTCAAAGCAGAAACAAATCCTCCCATACCTACAATGAAGAAACGGCCATGTCGATTTTTTTTAAAATCATAGAAGAATACCTGCCCTGTTTCATCGAATTCGAAGCCAACATGCTCGGGCTAAAGGCAAATTGAATGTACGGATTAAAAGATCACCATATAGCGGCCATCCGCTCGGTTTTTCAGGCTTTCCCACAAATTGAAAAAGCCATACTGTATGGCTCACGTGCCCTGGGCACCTACCGCCACGGCTCCGACATCGACCTGGTGTTGTTGGGGCCCCAGCTGGATTTAACTTTACTTCATCGCATTGAAATTGAGCTGGACGAGTTGCTGCTGGCCTATAAAATCGACCTGGCTATTTTTCACCATATCCAGAACCCCGAATTGCTGGAGCATATCCGGCGCGCAGGCGTGGTTTTTTATGAAAAAACCTCCTCCTCCCTGCCGCAATCGTAGCGCCCTCCAATCCTCCCTACTGCATACCCGGCAGGTAGCGCTGCTGCACAATGGCCAGGTGGTGGCGCACATGCCCGGCCATGATGACAAAGAGGGCCCGTACCGACACTGTGGCACCGCTGGCGGTGCCACGGCGCTGCAGCTCTTCGGCACCCAGGCTGCGCAGCAGCGCCAGGGTGGCCATGCGCACCGCCCGAAACTCATCCATCAGGTCCACCAGGCTACGCTGGTCAAAGTGGGCAGGGCCTATGTAGGTATTCTGGTCGAAGCCCGGCAGGGGCGTCTTATCGCCCCGCGCCATGCGCAGGGCGCGGGCGGCAAATATGCGCTCAGAATCGGTGAGGTGCCCCAGCACCTCCTTGAGGCTCCATTTGCCCGCCTCATAGCGGTAGAGCGCCTGCTCATCAGAAAATCGCAGAAAGGTCGCAGGCACCGTGGCCAACTGGCGCGCCAGCTCATCGGCCGGGGAAAGATCCGCTACCTGCTTTACATAGTCCGCATAAAAGGGCGCATATTCATCAGGGGAAAGTTCGTATGGCATAGCTTGTGAAGGTCAATGCATTTGGAACAGCAATATACAGAAAAGACGCGACTGTGCATGTTTGCATTCTTTCTTAAATTTGTCGCCACCTTCATACCTCATAACCTTTTTTGTATGCACCACCCCCACTCTCCTGCCCGCGAGGCATTTCACAACAACCTGCAGCTGCTACAGGCCTTTATGGCAGATGAGCAAAACTTCGCCCGGCTGGAAGCAGCAGCCGACATACTGGCTAAGGCCCTGAAAAATGGGCGTAAAGTGCTGGTTTGTGGCAATGGCGGCAGCACCTGCGACGCCATGCACTTCGCCCAGGAACTCACCGGCCGCTACCGCCACCACCGCAAAGCCCTGCCGGCCATTGCCCTTAGCGATCCCAGCCACCTCAGCTGCGTGGGCAACGACTACGGCTTTGAGCAGGTATTTGCCCGGGGCGTGGAGGCCTACGGCCAGCAGGGCGATGTGTTCATTGGCATTTCTACGAGCGGAAACTCCGAAAATGTGCTGCTCGCCTGCGAAAAAGCACGGCAGCTAAACCTGAGCGTCTTGCTGCTGCTGGGACGGCAGGGAGGCCGCCTCAAAGGAAAGGGCGACATAGAATGGATGGTGCCGGGCCAAACCGCTGACCGCATACAGGAAATTCACATGATTGTGCTCCATTGCCTGGTAGAACTCACAGAACGCATCCTTTTTCCATCCAATTACACCTCAAATGCACGATAAGTACAAATAGTTGACCGATTTGTGCTCATCTCATTTAAGACAAAGCAGGTATATTCCGGGGTCTTTTATCCTAAATGAACCATCCCTATGAACACCCATTTTTTGTTGCCAGGCTTTACAGGCGGTATGCTGGTCGAACAAGAACAAATTGTGTTTTGCAAATACCGCGGCCCTTACATCACCTTCTACCTGCGGCAGCAGTGCGGAAAGCTTCGCCAGGTCATCAGCTCGGTTGATCGTCTCAGCATGCGTGAAAAACGCATGCTGTGCCAGTATCCCTTTGCACGCATACATGAGCACTTCATCGTCAATCTGCAACACGTACAAGCCTACCAGCCGGCCGAAGCCGATTGCTGCAAAGGCACCCTCATCATGGATGAACACAGCTGCATTCCCGTAGCCCCCGGCAAACACCAGGCCCTCCATACATTCTGGAAAGGAACGAAAGAGGAAGATTGATGCAGCACGCAGGTTTAGGCCCACAAGAGAATGGCAGCGCCGCAGGCGCTTTTAAAGCGGTACAAGCTGCCTGTACCTTTGTTCCACTTTGCCCCAATTGGCTTTGTGGCCTCTTTGTGAACCCAGTTCGCTGCGTGGCTAATCACGTTACCTTAACGTGAGTTCGGGATATTAAGCCTTGATTATCAATCGTATATCTACGAATTTCGCAACTATTCAGCACCCTCAGGGTGAAAAAAAACAATAACAATTGTTGTAAGCTATTCATTTTCAATGACTTGTATTAACCACCTCCAACTCCTCCTTGAAAAGGAGGAGAGTTCTCCGGGGCAGGC
>RFHT01000144.1 GCA_003696835.1 Bacteroidota bacterium | reverse complement strand
GTAAGCAAATAGTTGAGGAACAAGCCGGAATGCAACCGAAACCCTTTGTGAAGATATCAATGAAGTATTGAGCGAAGCGAAAATCCCATAAGGGGATGAGAGGAAACAGGTAGCAGGATGCAGGTGACAGGATGCAGGATGCAGGATGCAGGCTGGAGCGAAGCGGAAGTCCCACAAGGGGATGACAGGATGCAGGTGACAGGGATTGCCACCTGAATCTTGCATCCTGAATTACCTTAAAGGCATCTCCGCTGCGCTACGAATTGCATCCTGCATCCTGCATCCTGCATCCAAAATAATCACAAACAGCGTTTTTTTTCTCCTTTATACCTCTTATATTACCTATTCATTCTCAAGCATTAAGCCTCATGACGTCCAAAAAAATTTTACTGGCGGAGGACGACCTGAACGACCTTGAACTCATGCGTACCGCATTGAAAGAAATTCAGTTGGAAAGGCAGCTTGAGATCGCGCGCAACGGTGAAGAAGCGCTTGACTATCTGTATCGCAGGAATACCTTTACTCAGCGAAAAGCGGAAGCACCTGCCTTGGTGGTGCTGGACCTCAAAATGCCCCGCGTTTGCGGCTTTGAGGTATTGCATACCCTAAAAAGTGATGACAGTCTGAAGTACATTCCTGCAGTAGTATTTACCTCTTCCAAAGAAGAACGTGACATACGGAAATGTTACCAGTTGGGAGCCAATGCCTACGTGGTAAAACCGGTAGATTTTGGCCGTTTTCTCGATGTGGTTCAGCTCATGATACAGTTTTGGCTCAATACCAATGAAACGCCCCCCCATGAATCCGGAATCCATTTCTAAACTTAGCCGAGGTATGAATAAGAAACTGGAGATTACCCTCATCGGAATCATATCACTGGTCTCATTTGGTTTGTTGGTGTACTGGGATGCCATCGATCAGTTTTATGCCTGGACCCGAAAATACGAGCAATATGAGCTGGATGAATTGCTGCTCTTTTTCACGGCGCTTGTGGTTGCTGGCTGCCTGGTTGCTTTCATCAACTGGTATTCTACCAAAAAAGTCAATGCGCAGCTGGAACAAGAAATTGCCGAACGCAGGGCTGCCGAAACCCATCTGCGCTACCAGGCCACCCTGCTCAACAGCATTGCCGATGCCGTGATTACCACCGATCTGGAGTTTACCATCCAAAGCTGGAACAAAGCGGCAGAAAGCCTCTACGGCTGGCAAGCAGAAGAAGTGATGGGAAAAAAAATGCAGGAGGTGGTGCCTACCCGCTATGTATATGCCCAAAGTGAAGAGGTGCTGGCACAGTTCCGTACCCAAGGGCTGTGGAAAGGGGAAGTGATACAAACACGCAAAGACGGCCTGGAAGTATGTGTACTGGCCTCTGTTACCATTGTGAAAAATGATGCGGGTACCCCCATTAGCGTCATGGCCATCAACCGCGATATTTCAGACATTAAGCAAGCCGAAAAAGCCCTGCGCAAAAGTCAGGAGCAGTACCACGCCCTGGTAAGCATGGCCCCTCACGGCATACAGGAAAATGACCTCAGTGGCCGTATCACCTTCAGCAATCCTGCCCATGCTGCCATGTGCGAAAGTACCCCTGAGGAAATGCGCAAGCATTACGTTTGGGATTTCCTGGCTGATGAAGCCCAAAAAGAAGAATTAAAAGCCTACCTGCAGTACCTGGTAAACGAACAACCCGAACCAACTCCCTACATCGCCAGAAACCGCACCCTGAAAGGCCAGATTAAAGACATACAGGTGGACTGGAACTACAAAAGAAACGAACAGGGCGAAGTGGTAGGTTTTGTTTCCATTATCACCGACATTACCCAGCGCCTGCAGGCCGAAAAAACCCTCAGGGAGAGCGAAGCCCGATTTGAGTTGTTTATGGAACAACTCCCCGGCTGTGCCTACATTAAGGACAACATGGGGCGGGTGGTATATTGCAACCGCTCTTTTGCCAGCCTACTCGGTCGTACTCCTCAGGAACTCATAGGCCATACCACAGAAGCCTACCTGCCAGCAGCCATGGCCCAGGCCTTTAAGGCCGAAAATGAAGCCGTGCTGAAAAGCGGGCGTCCACAGGAATTTGAGCACATTTTTGAAACGGAAAATGGCCCCACCTACTGGCTCACGCGCAAGTTCCCACTCAGGCGGGAGGATGCCCCCCCTTTATTGGGCATCCTCAGCCTGGATATTACGGAGCGCAAGCAGGCTGAAAACTTGCTCAAACAATACAGAGAGGAGCTGGAAGAACTGGTAGCCAAAAAGACCCAACAGCTCAAAGAGCGAATTGCCGAAGTTGAGCAACTCAATGCCCGCCTGCAGGAGGCCAATGAAGAACTTGAGGGTTTTTCTTACTCCGTTTCACACGACCTGCGCGCCCCTTTGCGTCATATCAATGGCTTTGTAGGGCTGTTAATGAAACGGGAAGGAGAACGGCTCGACCCCGTTTCGACCCGCTTCCTGCAGCATACCCTGCAGGCGGTAAACAAAATGAAGCTGTTGATAGAAGACCTGCTGTCTTTTTCGAGAACCGGCAGGGCAGAAATGGCGTCAGAGACGGTAAACATGCAGGCCATGGTAGAGTCTGTCATTGAGGAGCTTGCCCCTGAGTACCAGGGCCGCCAAATAAACTGGTCCATAGGCCCACTGCCAAAGGTACAGGCAGATCCCCGCCTGTTGCGCATTGTGTGGTACAACCTGCTGTCCAATGCCATCAAATACACCGCCCCGCGGCAGGTAGCCAACATAGAGATCGGGATGGTGGAAAAAAATGGGGCCGTTTCCTCCCCCCTCTCCTCAAATGGCCATCAGAGCAAGGGCGATGAAAAAGCCTCCCCCAAGGAGTGGGCCTATCCCCCTCAGCAAACCCTTGTACCGGAAGTAACCCTCTTTGTACGGGATAACGGGGTAGGTTTTGACCAGCAATATGTGGGCAAACTCTTTGGCGTATTCCAGCGCCTGCACCTGGAAGAGGAGTTTGAAGGCACAGGCATTGGCCTGGCCACGGTACGGCGCATCATACACCGCCACAAGGGGCACGTATGGGCCGAAGGAGAAGCTGGAAAAGGCGCTACCTTCTACTTTAGCCTCCCGCTGGTGCAGGAACCAGAGCGTACATGAGCCCCTGAAAAGCTTGTGCCCAGCCCCACCTCAAAAGCGCTTGCTCAGGGTGGTAGAGATCACCGGCGCCCGCAGCGAATTGTCGTCTATGCCCCAGCCTGCATCTACCCGCAGGGAATAGCCCATGAGAAATACCCGAAAACCCGTACCAAAGCCGAAGAGAAAGGGGCTTTTGAGGGTTTGCAGCTGCACCGTAATGGGCGGGCTGCCCACAATCTGGGTGTCCGTGGGGTTTTTTTGTGAGAAGGGGTTGCCCCTTCTCCACACCGTACCAGCATCAAAAAACGGGATGATCTCCAGGTTGTACAGCCCCCCCGACTGCAGGGTGCGCCGGGCCATGCGCGAAATGGGGAAACGCACTTCAAAGTTGGCCAGCACATACTTGGTGCCTTCACGCGTGCTGAACAAAAAGCCATGCATGGGCGTGAGAAACTCCTGAAAGTGAAAAGGATACAGCCCGCTGTTGAGGGTGCTGGAGCGCAGGGGCCGGCGGATGCCATTTTCGAAAAACACACTGGTGATCCAGTCGTCCAGGCCGCCCATGTAAAACTGCTGCTTCTGCGACTCAGGACCAAAACTGAAGGCAGAGCGCAGGCGGGTAGCCAGCACAATTCTCTGATGCAGCTCCTGATAATGCACCAGGTTGAGGCTGGCGGTATGGAAGGCAAAATCTGACTGGTTGAGTGAATAGTAGGAGTTGAGAGAAAACATGGCCTGCATGCCCTTGTAGTAATAGCCTTCCTGCTGGCGGCTGTTGTCAAACAAGGCGTAGGCATGGGCACTCACGGCCTGGTCGTTGTCATTGAGCAATACCGGCCGGATGATTTTCAGGTCCTTGCGTTCGAGCAGGTGGTACTGCCCTTCCAGACCAACTGAGAGGTAGGCGGTAAGGGGATAGCGGGCTCCGGCTTTCAGGTAGGTGCGGTTGTACCGAAAAATGAGGGAGTCGCCTCCTCCCAGGAAGTTTTCTCTGCGAAAATGCCGGAAGGCAAAGCCTGCTTCGGCATAGGCATCTATGCGGTGGCGCATATAGGTGTACCGCAGGCGGGCATCCCCGTTTTTAAGGTTGAAATAGGGATTGATCTCCACCTCCAGGCGGTGGTGGTTCAGCAAATCGGACAGGCCCATGCCCAGATTGAGCCCGTACCTGGCTACAGGATCATAGTCTATATTCAGGGCCAGGTAATCGGCTGCCCAGCGGGTAGCTGCCCGCTGGCTACCCTCCACCGCTATGTCTTCATACAAGGGTTTGGGTTCATCTGCAAAAACAGAATTGTTCACCGATACCGGCTCCGGCAGACGTTCGAAAGCGTCTTTTTCCGGCTTTCGCACCTCATAGGGTTCTGTGCCTTCATCAAACAAATAGTACCTCACCGGCGGTTTTTCTTTTTCCTCCTCCTCTGCTTTTGGGGGCTGCTCCTTCTCTTGGGCAGGAGTTGTTTCAGCGGGCCGGGCGGGCTCCTCCTGTTCTGCGTACTGGTTTGCCAGTTGCCTTTCTTCCAGTTTTCTTTGATAAGCCGTGTTGTAGTCCAGCCGAAGCAGGGTTTTGGAAGGAGGCCTGGCAGCCTTCATGCGTTCATTGGGAATGATAAACAGTTGCAACTTACCCCAGATAGGGCTGGCAAAGGTAAGAAAGTCAGCTGTAGCTGCCAGGGATTCTATGCTTTGGCTGAGGTTACTCACCGGACTGCTGTTTTTGTCAAAAATGTGCAGGCTGTAGAGGTTTGCAATGCCGCTTTCATCGGAGAGGTAATTCAGGCGCACATCATCCACCGGATAGGGAAAGCGCTCATTAACAGCTGGTGTTTGGGTGAGCTGGCGGGTTTCGTTCACAGCATGCTCCAGGGCAAAGAGGTCATAATCACGCTCAAAACTGTGGGGCAGCTCATCTGCCTGCTCCGTCTGCCGGTTAGAGCTAAAAAAGATAAACTGATCGTTCAGGCTCCAGCTGGGGTCCAGTTCATCGTAGATATCTTGCGTAAGGGCTTCCAGCTCCGCCTCCATACTGGCAGTAGTGTAAAGATCCACCTGCCCATTTACCAGGGCTGAAAACACCAGCCGTGCCCCATCGTGCGACCAACTCATGGAGTTGATGCGTTGCACCTCGCTTCCCAGGGGCAAAGCGGTGGTTTTTTTGCTTTCCACATCCACATACACCAACTGCAGGCGGGGATGTTTGTAGGCCACAGCTGCCAGGGTTTTGCCATCGGGGCTCCAGGCCAGTGGGGCCTCAAAACGCAGGCGCTCTGCTATGATAGAACCGACCCCAAAGCTCAGCCCGGTAGGCTGATAGGTCTCCGTATCCTTGTTGTAGAACCACAGGCGGTGCTGGCCATCTTTTTCCAGATATACCGCTAGCATGGCCGTTGCGGGGTGATAAGCGTAAGCCGTGATGCGCTCGTCCGGGCTTCGAAGGGGCACATCGTGCAGCTCAGGAAGCTGGCTGATCTCCATGCGGCCCTCGGCCTGCCGGGAGGCCCGCGCAATCACAAACTCCCGCCAGCGGTCGGTGAGGGTGTTGAGGGTAATGCCCAGCACCGATATGATGCCCGATTCCACCGAATGGGCAATATTGACCAGGTAGATGATTTCGGAAATCTTTTGCTCTCCATATTCATACACAATGTAATGCCAGATAGATTTGCGCACTACCTCGTTGAGGTGGGTATCTCCTTCCAGGGCCAGGTCCAGTATGTCTTCTTTGCGAATGCTCTGAATCCACATTTCATCCTCAAAGGTCCAGCCCGAAGCAATGTAAGCAGCCAGGCCCTCAACAAACCACTGGGGATTGTGCAGCAACAGGTGGCTTTGCATCACGCTGCTGAGGCGGTTGTTGTGTGAAAATTCGGAGAGGATGAGGGTGGCTACCTGTTTTTTTACTTCCTGATACAGGCCTTTGCGGTTGCCGGGGTCCACTACCACCGCTTCTCTGCGGGGCAGTTCAAAATAGCCCGACTTGCGCTCCCGTATAAAATTTGGGGTAAAATTGGTATGTACCAGCTCAAAGGCATTGGCGGCATACACCAGGGTAAAGCGCTCTTCGGGTTTGTAATCAAACAAAGAACCTATTTCATAACGGGACAATTCGGCAAAGCGGGCCACTGTTTGCGCCGAAGCCTCCTGGTCACGGGAAAAAAACACGTCAAAATGTTCACTGGCAACGTATTGCCAGTCAGCCGGGTTGGAAAAGGGCTGGGCAGTGTGCCTTTGTGCAAATGCTGCTGTAGTGGCAAGTGCAAACAGCATGGCTAGCGGGAATATTCTCATATATGCTTTGATTTAGGCATGTCAACCAGACAAATTCTAATATACAGAAAAAATGCGTATGCGACCAAGCCATAAGAGACATAAAAATTACGTGTCTATTTCTGCCAAAACCTGTCCAACCCGGCTTCAGGCGGTATGCTCACCGCCTGCCCCCCTATGCGCTGGGCCAGCAGGCGGGAGCAATAGGGAGCCAGCAGCATGCCCTTGGTTCCCAGCCCGTTGAGCAGGTGTACCCAGGGCCATTGGGGGTGTGTGCCCACTATGGGCCGCCTGTTGGGCGTGGTGGGCCGTATGCCGGCCCGCTGGTCCAGTACCCGGTAGGGCACCTTCAGGGCTGCATCCAGGTAGTAGCAGATCTCAGCCCGGGCCGCAGCCGAAGGCTTTGCCTCTGTGCAGTCATTCTCGTAGGTAGAGCCTGCCAGGTAACGGTGCTCCCCCAGGGGAATGACAAACACCTTTCTGGACAACACAAAAGGCAGGTTTAAGGTTTCAGCTTCTATCAGCAGCAGGTCTCCTTTGTTGGGAATCACCTTCAGCCCGGGAAAAAAGGGGTTGTTGATGGCCTGGTAGCCTTCACAGAATACGATCTGATCAAAGGGCAGGTTGCCGCTGTCGGTTTCAATTATCTTTTTTTCTATGCTAATGCGCGAATATGTCAGTGGCTCTGGCACTACCCGGCCGCCGTATTGCCCAATCAGCTGATGGGTATGTTTCAGCAGTGCCCGGGTGTCGGCCCATCCGCAAGGCAGGATAAAAATGCCTCCCAGCTCATTGTGGATCCCCCCTTCCAGTACCGGCCGCTCAGCGAGCCGCACCAGGCCGGCATAGGCCGGGTCGGCCGAGCGGCCCACCCATTTGTTGTATTCACTCACCTGCCTGAAAGGCCGGTAAATGGGCACGTAGTGCAGATGCTGCTGTAGTTCCCGGCATGCTTCCTGGCCGAAAAAGGCCCGGATTTCTTCCAGCAGCAGCTCGGCCTGCCAGGATTTGGCACCGTAACGTCCCGTAATGACGTTGAACAAGCCCGCAGCTACGCGTGAGGCACTGCTGGAAACCTGCTCGTCAAAGAGGGTAACAGCATGCCCCGCCAGCACCAGCCTCAGCCCCAGAAAACTGCCGGCCAGCCCGCCCCCTACAATGCTGATGTGTTGTTTCATGCCATAAAGATGGTCGATATAGCGGAATTGCACAAGAGAGAGGCATTTCTGCCTCAGTAAGTTGAGCGCTGCAGGGCAGCCAGCAAGTGGCGGGCCCGCTCCTGGTAGTAGGCCAGCTGTTGCTGCGACCAGTGCTGCCGCGCCACCACCGAAAGCTCCAGGGCGGTAAGTAATTGATAGAGGCTGATTTTGGCCTCAAACTGGGGGGAAAACGCATGTTCCCTGCGGTAACCTTCCAGCATGTACTGCCAGGCCTGCTCATGGGTAAAAGGGTCGCTAAAGTCCATGGCCACATCCCCGGCCAGGGCCCACTCGAAGTCCAGCACGCCACTGATGCGCGCCCCCTGATATAGCAGGTTGCCCAGATGGAAGTCATTGTGCACCAGGCAGGGCCTTTCTACGCTTTGCAACAGGGACTTTGCCCGCTCAAATACGGCCCTCACCTGATCCAAAAAACCCGGCTCATACAATTCCCATTCCTGGCAGTCTTTTAGCTGTCGAAACAGTCGCTGCTCCAGAGCCAGATGCCAATGGGGAAGCTCCCCCACCCCATTGGCGATGTCGCCAAAGAAAGGAAACTGCTGCCTGTGTATAACAGCCAGTAACTGGCCTGCCTGCCTGCACAGACGGCCACGCATAGCTGGAGCTAGCCGGTCCCAGTTTTGATATATTTCCTTCCCCTCCAACCTGCTCATGATGAGGTAGTCGTAAGGCATCAGTTCCCTGCTCTCGTCCAGGGCAATCAGGCGCGGCACAGGTACCTCCGTACCGGCCAGCAGCCGCAGCACCACGGCCTCGCGTCTCAGCTTGGGCAGCTGTGGGTCGCGCAGGTTGATCTTGAGCACGTAGCGGTGGTTGACATACAGCAGGGGATTGACCTTGCCTGAGCGGCTGTAGCTATGCTGCCGCAGGGCACCCAGGCCATGCTTGTTCCATATTTGTTGAAGCAGGCCTGCAGGCAGGCGAAATTGCTTGGGGTCGGAAGGATTTTCTATAGGCATGGGCGTTATTTGGGAGATTGTATGCGATTGTTTAATTTACCCAAATCCTAATTTGTCCCCATGATGAAGTTCCATTTCTTTTCTTTCTCAGGTATCAACCTCCGGCTGCAGCTCCGTTTTTGGGGCCTTTTGCTGCTGCTGGGCTTCTGTATGGCCCTGCCTGCCCAGCAAAGCAGTGAGCGGCTGGATGCTTACTTTGCCCGTGCCCAGCAAGACTGGGACATTCCCGGCATGGCCATTGGCATCATTAAAGATGGCAAGGTGGTGCTTTCCAAAGGCTATGGCAGTCTGAGGGCGGGGGGGAGTCGTCCGGTAGATGGCAACAGCCTCTTTGCCATTGCTTCCAATACCAAGGCCTTTATTGCTGCGGCCATTGGCATACTGGTGGAGGAAGGCAAACTCAGCTGGGATGATCCCGTGAGGAAGTATTTGCCCTACTTTCAGCTGTACGACGAGTACGCAAGTGCACATTGCAGCGTACGCGACCTGCTGTGTCACCGTGTGGGGCTGGGTACCTTTAGCGGAGATGTGTTGTGGTACAAAAGCACCTACACCGCAGAAGAGGTGGTAAAACGGGCGCGCTACGTCCCCCAGGCTTTTGAATTCCGGGCGGGTTACGGCTATTCCAACCTCATGTTTATTGCCGCGGGGGAGGTAATACAGGCCGTAAGCGGCCAGCCCTGGCACGCTTTTATCCAAGACCGCATACTGGACCCCCTGGGCATGCAGCGCACTCAGACCTCGGTGGTGCCCCTGAGCGGTATGGAGAATGTGGCCCAACCGCACAAACCCACAGATGGCCGCAATGTGCCCATCCCCTACACCAACTGGGACAACATGGGCGCTGCCGGCGGCATCATCTCCAGCACCAACGACATGCTCAAATGGATACAGCTGCAGCTGCAGCAGGGTCAATGGGCGGGCAGGCAGCTTTTTCAGCCCGAAACCCAAACAGAGTGGTGGACCCCGCACAACAACCACAAAGTAAGCGAAAGCAGCCGCCAGCGATACCCCGGCCATCACTTCAATGGTTACGGCCTCGGCTGGGCCCTGATGGACTATGGCGGCCGCCTGGTGGCCAATCACGGAGGGGGGTACGACGGCATGTATTCCAAGGTGGCCATTGTGCCGGAAGAGCAGCTCGGCATTGTGATCCTTACCAACAGCATGAAAGGCATCAGCAACCCCCTGATGTACTACATACTGGACCATTACCTGGGACATACGCCCAAAGACTGGAGCCAGATAGGCCTCAAATGGCAGGCAGAAAAGGAGGAACGCAAAAAAGAGCGCCTGCAAAACCGCCTGAATTATCACAAAATGGGCACACAGCCCGACCTGCCCCTGCAGGAATTTGCGGGCACCTACCGCTGCCAGATGTATGGCGATATTGAAGTAAGGTATGAACAGGAACAGCTGAGCCTGCACTTCCCGGAGGCACCTGCCCTGGACGCCCGCCTGAGCCACTGGCATTTCAATACTTTCCAAATCAACTGGCGGCAACCCCATGCCTGGTTTGGCTTCGGCACCCTGCAATTTGTGCTCGACAACAACGGCCGCCCCCACAGCCTGCGTTTTGACGTGCCCAATGACGATATTTTTTTCGAAGAAATACAGGCGATAAAAACAGTACCATGAACAGACGAAATTTTCTCCAAACCACCACCACAACCGCTCTGGGGATAGCCGTTGTGCCGGCTCTAGCCAGTTCGCCTGCCCCCCTGCGGGTGGCCTGCCAGCAGTACACCTGGTTTACTTTCTTCAAACGCGAGGGCATACAGTGGGGAGCGGATATGCCTGCCTGCCTTCAGGCCGTGAAAAAAGCCGGCTTCGATGGCTTTGAGCCCATCTACGAATCTCCGCAGCAGGTGCAGCAATGGCAGCCCCATTTGCAGCAACACCAGGTATGGACCTCCTCCATGTACGTCAACTCCCTGCTGCACCAGGCCGAAAAAATAGCAGACAGCATACAGGAGGTGCTGGAAATAGCCCGTCTCGCCTACGGCCAGGGCGTGCGCATGGTGGTTACCAATCCTTCTCCTATATCCTGGGGGTCTAAAGAAAACAAAACCGATGCTCAACTGATCCTGCAGGCCAGAGCCCTGAATGAATTGGGCCAAAAACTCAGGCAGATGGGCATGACCCTGGCCTACCACAACCACGATGCGGAGATGCGCCAAAGTGCCCGGGAGTTTCACCACATGATGCAGGGAACCGACCCCGCCAACGTCAAGTTGTGCCTGGATGCCCACTGGATTTACCGCGGAGCGGGCAATTCTCAGGTGGCCCTGTTTGACATACTGAAAATGTATGCCCAGCGCATAGTGGAGCTGCACCTGCGGCAGTCGCAGGCAGGGGTGTGGAGCGAGGTGTGGGGAGAAGGAGACCTTGATTATCCCCGCCTTGCGGATGAATTGTTGAAACGCAAACTCAAACCACAGTTGGTGCTGGAGCAGGCCGTAGAGGAAGGTACGCCACATACGCTCGACGCCATTGCTGCCCAGCGAAAGAGTCTTGAGCACGTCAGGGCGGTTTTTGCGAATTTTGGCTAAGAAGGGAGACTGCCTACTGATTTCACCTCAAAATCCCTATCTTTACCCCATGGTGAAAATTCCCTACGGCACGAGCCATTTTGGCAAACTGATCTCTCAGGGTTTCTATTACATTGACCGCACGCCTTTCATTGAGCAGGTGGAGCAGTTGGGAGAACAATACATCGCCTTTCTGCGGCCGCGCCGCTTTGGCAAAAGCCTGTGGATTTCCACCCTGCAGCACTACTACGGCTACGAACACCGCCAGCGCTTCGAGGCCCTCTTTGGCGCCTGCTACATCGGGCAGCATCCCACTCCCCTGGCCAACGCCTACCTGGTGCTCAAGCTCGACTTCAGCGGCATACTCACCGACTCGCTCGAATCTACTCAAAGGGGCTTTGTCAATAATGTCAAAAGTGGATTGAGAATTTTCCGCAATACGTATCAGGATTTACTCCCAGGACTGGAAACCGAGCATATCAATGCCTGTAAAAGTGCCAACGAAGCCCTGCAACTGGTACTGGAGTTTGTGCAAAAACTAGAACTGAAACAGAAAGTCTATGTACTCATAGATGAGTACGATCACTTTGCCAATGAGTTGATCGCCTTTCACTATGATAACTACCAGGACGTGGTGAGCCGCAACGGCTATGTGCGC
>RFHT01000143.1 GCA_003696835.1 Bacteroidota bacterium | reverse complement strand
GCATATTTATAAGCGGGTTATTATAAAAAAGCTGTTTTTTTTGTCTCATGTAAGATTTTTTATATATTGCAGGATGAAGGGCCCTCCTTCATCCTATTTTTTGATTGTCTGTACTACCAACCCAACAGCGGAAAAGCGTGTCCCTTATTATTAACAGTCAGACAAAGGCATGTTGAGTTTTTATTTGATTTATTTGGCAAACAAACATTTTTTGAAACAGAAATTTTAGTAAGAGACTGAAAACCAATAAACTAAACGTTAACTAAAGTTATTACACTGCTCTCCCTTATCGCCTTTTCCATTTGATACAGCTCAGTACCGTGCTGCTGTGTGGCTTTTGCTGCAAAAGTTGCAAGCACATGTTTTTCTGATGTCTGTAGGTATTTGTCATTAAAATCCTTGGATGTGAAAGCACTAGAACCACTGCTCCTTTTGGAAAAACTGGACAAGCGACAAAACGGAAGCAATGAACCTGAGCTCATTGAACGCCTGCAAGAAGTGGCAGACCTGTTTGCGGGTTTTGTGTATGTAATGGAATTATCGACGGGGCGTTTGCGCTTTCATTCGCGCACGCTCAAAGCATTCCTCAGATCTCCTCATAGCAAAGCCCGCATTGCGCGTAAGAGCTGGATTCCGGCTTATGTGCACCCCGACGACCAGCAGATGTTTCGCAGAGACCTGCCCCGGTATTTTGCCCAGCACCCCACAGCCGCCTACCATGCCTTTTACCGGCTGCGCTTTCAGGGACACATGTGGCGATGGGTAGCCGGCTCATTCAGGCTGGTCCTCACCGAGGAAGCCACCCCCTACCTCATGGCCTGGGGGTTTGATGCACACCAGTTGAATCCTTCCCACCAAAAGCTCGACAAGTACCTGGACGAGCTGAACTTTATTAAGGAGAACTGCCGCAAGTTCGAGGCGCTCACCCCACGTGAGCGGCAGGTGCTTAAGCTCATCAATGAGCAGCGCACCAACCAGGAAATTGCCAATGAACTCTCTATCAGCAAGCAAACGGTACAAACTCACCGCAAGAATGTGATCAAAAAGCTGGAAGTATCCAACTCCATCGGGCTGGCCCGCTACGCCCGCTTCTTCGAAAAACAGCCATCAGAATAGTACGTTTATCGCGTTAATCTTACACCGCATTTATTTAAATGCTCTCCCGTTTTTACCCGAAAGCAACCTTTTGGGCGTCAGTATCTGCTGTTTAAACAAACTAAAATGACCACTAAGCCCTAAAATCTTACGGCTTAAACAGGATTATTTACTAATCCGAAATGTTGAAGAAGCGGCTATCTGCTTTTTGCCTACCTTTGGAGAAATTAAACTAATACCCTGACGTACCCCGGGCCATGGATAGCAGATTCATGGCAGTTAAACATTCGCTGAGTGTTTAAGCGGGAACTTTTGCGTCCAAAAGTTTGGCAACAGGCTTTTGGCAGGTAGTGGCGCCTTGCCTGTATAACAGGCCGTGCGGGCTTGTCCGGCACGAAAAAAAGGCGGGAGATGTTTCACCTAAAAATATCACAACCTATTGACGAACAAACATTTACACTAGTCCTGACGCTCAAATACTGATATATGCACACACACAAACTTCGCCCCGGGATACATATTTTGTCTCGTTTATGTATCTTCTTTCTGATTCTTTCCTCCTCTGCCTTTGGCCAAACCATCAGCTTTGGTGTGAGCGGCCTGGCAGGAGTGAGCCTCAATAATCCCACCAGCCTTCAATTTGGCCCCGACGACCGGCTGTATGTAGCCGAACAGGATGGTACCCTGTGGGTATATACCATCCAGCGGCAGGCTGCCAACCAGTACGTGGTGCAGCAAACCGAAATCATTGACCTGGTAAAGAAACACGTGCCCAACCACGACGACGACGGCACCCCCAATGCCACCCAGCAGCGGCAGGTGACGGGCATACTGGTGGTGGGCACCCCCACCAACCCGGTCATTTACGTTTCATCCTCCGACTGGCGCATCTCGGTGGGCCTGGACTCGGGCCTGGATACCAATTCGGGCGTCATTTCGCGCATCAGTTGGGTGGGCAATGGCCTGAATGACCCCAACGGCTTTTGGGACAAGGTGGACCTGGTGCGGGGCCTGCCCCGCTCGGAAGAGAACCACGCCTCCAACGGCATGCAGCTCGATCCCAGCACCAACACCCTCTACCTCATACAAGGCGGACACACCAACAAGGGTGCACCGGGCAACAGCTTTTCGCAAACGCCTGAATACGCCCTTTCGGCTGCCCTGCTTGCCATTGACCTCAACGCCATAGAGGCCATGCCGGTACAGGGCACAGGCCAAAGCAAGTACGTTTATGACCTGCCCACCCTGGACGACCCCACCCGCGGCCAGCCCGGCCAGCCCGACCCCGGCGACCCCTTTGGAGGTAACGACGGCCGCAATCAGGCACGCATTGTGCCTGGCGGGCCCGTGCAGGTATATGCGCCCGGCTTCCGGAATGCCTACGATGTGGTGCTCACCAGCAATGGCCGTCTCTACACCTTTGACAATGGCCCCAACGAAACCTGGGGCGGCATTCCCATCAACTGCACCAACCAATCCAACGAAAACGGCAGCACCGGCTATGGCGACCAACTGCACTACATTACCGGACCCGGCTACTACGGCGGCCACCCCAACCCCACCCGCGGCGACCCCCAAAACTCCGGCCTCTATATTTATGAGCAAAACAACAACGGCTGGACCCTCACACAAACCTATAACTGGGCCACCGACTTCCCCGACCCGCCTGTGCCCTTCAGCATGGCCAATCCCGTGGAGTGCAACTACCTCATTCCCGGCACCCAGGACGGCGCCCTGGCCATTGTGAATGCCTCTACCAATGGCATAGACGAATACACCGCTTCCAACTTTAACGGCGCCCTGCAGGGACAGCTCATCGCTGCTTCCTTCAACGGCAATATTTACGCCTTCAAGCTCAATGCTGCAGGTGATCAGGTGGTGCAGCAGCAGGTACTGTTCAGCGGCTTTGGCTCCCAGCCCCTGGATGTGACCACCCAGGGCGAGCAAGACATTTTTCCCGG
>RFHT01000842.1 GCA_003696835.1 Bacteroidota bacterium | reverse complement strand
GGCCTAAGGAGGGGAGTTGAAGGTTCGCAGGCGGCTGCGCCGCCTGCCCGAAAAAGCTCCCCTCATTTTCAAGGAGGGGCTGGGGGTGGTTAACACAAGACATTGAAAATGAGCAGCTTACAACAATTGTTTTTTTTCACCCTGAGGGTGCTGAATAGTTACTCATAAACAATCAATGTTTTCCTTTCGCCGGTATTAACCCCCATATTGAAACCACGGATGGGGCCGATTGAACTGATCTTCGCTGATTTTTTTTGGGGGGGAAAAATGAGCATCTGGATTCGTGAAATTCGAGCCATTCGTGGCTGACAATCAAATGAGAAAAAAATGCCACCATCATGCCGTTTTGTCATTAAAAAGACCTCAAAACATGCCACTATGGCACAAAAACTTCATTGGCACATAAGTTGAATTTCCTAAAGTGTTAACGAATTCAACATTAAACCCAACAAAAAAATATAAATGGATATGGCTTTAATCAAGTTTACCCCTCGGTTTACTCCTGCTCTTCCCGACCTTTTCGGTGATTTCTTCAACCAGGAAGCAGGTCGCAACTGGAGTGATGTGAACACCTTCGCCAAGGTGAATGTGATGGAAAAAAATGATGCCTTTCAAATTGAAGTGGCAGCTCCCGGGCTGAAAAAGGAAGACTTTCAGCTGCAGGTGGATAAGGACATACTGAGCATACGCGTACAGAAGGAAAACAAGCAGGAAGAAAGTGGCGAAAAGTACATGCGCAGAGAGTTTAGCTTTGAAAGCTTCGAACGCAGATTCCAGCTTCCCGAGTCGGTGGACCAGGGAAAAATCGAAGCAAAATATGAAAACGGCGTACTGTATGTACTGCTGCCCAAGAAAGCTGAGGAAGTTCAGAAGGAAAGAATGATTGAAATTGCATAAAGCATAGAATCAGATTAAGGGTTTTCATGGGGTTAGTAGGGCACGAAATACTGCCCGTGGCCTGGAGCTGAGCTCCAGGCTTTTTTTTTGCCGTTTTTTTCGTTCATTCAATAAACCCATAAACGATTGCCATGAAAACCACCTGGATACTGGCCCTGCTACTGATTGCACTCGTGCTTGTATATGCTTTGCTGCCCACCGGCAAGCGGGCCTCACTGGGCACCGGCGAGGTAGGTTTTTCCGTGGCAGATACCGCCGCTGTGAGCCGTGTGGTGCTCACGCGAGTAGTGGACGGGCAGGCCGGCAGCCAGTTGGTGCTCCAGCGGCAGGCAGCAGGGGGCTGGTTGGTAAACGGGCGTTTCCGGGCCTTCCAGCCCCGGGTCAATACGTTGCTGGAAACCCTGCACTTGCTGCACGTGAGGCAGCCCCTGCCTGAGGCCGGGCAGCAGGCAGGCCGCCAGCTACTGGCCCGTCAGCACATCCGCATAGAGGTATTTGACGAGGGAGGGCTGCACAAATCCATACAGCTGGGTACGCCGGGCAAAGACGGCAAAGGCAGCCTGATGATGCTACAGGGAGCCCGGGCTCCCTACCTGGTAGAAATTCCCGGCTGGAATGGCTACCTCAATTCCCGCTTTGACATAGAGGAAGCCCAATGGCGGGTTTTCCCCCTCTTCCCTGCACGCCTGCCCGATATACAGGCCATTGCCCTGCATTACCCCGACACCGCCCAAAGCTTCCGGCTCTCCCGCTCACTGCCTCAGGCCCCCTGGAGCATACAGGGAGCTCAGGCAGCATCCCACACCATCCAAAACTACCTGCAATTGTTTCAGCAGCCCGTCTATGCCGCCCGAAGGGCGCCCAATGCTCTTCCCCCCGAACAAGCCCCCCTGCTAAGCATCCAAATTGCTTATTTCTCTGGCGATACCACTGAGGTCCGCTTTTTTTCTAGCCCCTCCACCACAGCCCTCTATCTGGCTCAAACTTACCCCAATGGACCCCCTCTCCTGGTGCAGGCCTTTGTCATGGATAAGTTTTTCAAAAAAAAATCTTTTTTTTTGAAAGAATAGTTAAAAAAAATGTGACCTTGCGCCTGATACGATGAATACCACTCATCAGGAGCAACCGGCCCTATGAATATTCACAAAGATATTCGCATTCTATTTGTAGAAGACTCTCAAACCGAAGCCACCCTCTTATCCCTGGCATTTGACGACAAGGGGATCAACGAAAACCTTTTCTGGGCAAAGCGCGTGGAGGAGGCCAAAGACTTTTTGCAGGCAAACCAAAATCAAATACCTGCTTTAAAGCTCGTCTTACTCAAGACCGATTTGCCAGATGAAAGCGGTCTGGAGTTGTTGAAGTACATCCGCAGCCACAATCAGCTTCGCTACCTGCCCGTGGTGGTCTATACAGCCGAAGCATCTCCCGCCGATATTCGCCTCAGTTACGACCTGGGGGCCAACGGCTTTATTCAAAAGCCGGCTGAATTTAATGAATTTGCCCAAATGATGCATACCACCATCAGGTATTGGGTGTATATTAATCAGATTTAAAACGCATCGGCTGCGCTTATGGCTGAAATATCTCCTGCAACTGGGGCAAAGTAATGGGTTTGGACATATAACCCGAAAGAAGCTCGCAGGCCTGTGCCTGGCGGGCGTCCTGACTGGATATAGAGGAGCTCAGCATGTATATTCTGATCCGGGAGAGGAAGTCCGAGTTGATTTGGGAAAATTCCTCCAGAAATTGCCAGCCATTCATTACTGGCATGTTGATGTCCAGCAGAATCACATCGGGCAACAACTCCAGCTGGTACCGGTGGGTTTTGAGATACGCTATGGCAGTTTTAGCATTGTGAAATACGGTAAGTTTGCTACACAATG
>RFHT01000841.1 GCA_003696835.1 Bacteroidota bacterium | reverse complement strand
GGCCTAAGGAGGGGAGTTGAAGGTTCGCAGGCGGCTGCGCCGCCTGCCCGAAAAAGCTCCCCTCATTTTCAAGGAGGGGCTGGGGGTGGTTAACGCAAGTCATTGAAAATGAACAGCTTACAATAAGTTTGTTTTTTAATGAAAGACTCATTGCTTTTTTCACCTGAGGGTGCTGAATAGTTACCTAATCCCAATAATTGTGTTCATGGAACTCATATTTTGCAGTTTACTTCCGTACCATAGAGGAGATGTGAAACGGGCAGGGCTTGCAAGCTCTGCCCGATGAAATCGCCCAAGATAAATTAATGTACTTTATGCGAACCATCATTTTTTCCTTTTTATTCATGCTTTGGAACTGGAGTGCCGGACAATCTCAGAAACAGCAACTGAGCGGACAGGTACAGCATGCACATACAGGAAGGGGAATAGAAGAGGTGAAAGTGGTGGTATTGGACCAAAAACAACACATAAAGGCCACCGTATATACACAATCTGATGGCCGCTTTGAAGTGGCTCCCCTCCTTCCGGGTACTTATGAGTTGCTCCTTTTCCATCCTCAGTACCAAAGTAAACGCCTTCATGATATTGAATTGCAAGCTGGGACATCCACTTATATAAATGTAAAGCTTGAAGAGCGAGTGCACCAACTCGAAGCTGTCATCATAGCAGACTCAGCCGGTGGTGAATGGCTACAACAGCTAAGCAGTCACCGGCTAAAGCCTGAAAAAGCCAAATTGCGGGCTGGCAATTTTCGGGACCCCAGCCGCATGCTCATGCAGTTTCCGGGCCTGAGCCAGGCAGATGATTTTCAAAACTCCCTGGTTGTCAGGGGAAATTCTCCAGCCGGTACCCAGTGGTATATTGAAGGGCTGCCCCTGGCGAACCCCAACCATTTGGCAATTCTGGGAAATTCAGGAGGGGGATATAACCTACTCAATGTAAATATGATTCAGCACATTGATTTTTATCCCGGAGCTTTTCCAGCCAAATACGGCAATGCCCTGTCAGGAGTAATAGACGTAAAGTTGCGAAAAGGAAACCCCACCCGGCATCAGTTTCAGTTGGGAACTTCTCTCATTGACATAGAAGCCCAGGCAGAAGGACCTCTTGGAAAACGTAAAAAAGCTTCTTATCTACTGAGTGTTCGCAGAGCCAATTTGGACCTTGCCTATAAATGGTTACCTTTTGCACATTCCTACCTGGCAAACTTACCTGTCGTACAAGACCTTAACTATAAACTCTTTTTCCCCATGAAGAAAGGCTGGGTTTCTGCATTTGGTCTGATGGGAAGCAGTACGTTATCCCTGCGCCAAAGCTTTCAGAGCGAGGAAAGCATTGACAACCAAAGCTATACTGGTTTATGGGGAATGAGTTTTTTGCGCTTTACGGGTAAAAAATCATTTCTAAAAACCTCATTAGCCTATGCACAAGATTATGCTCGAAATGGAACCACAAGCTTTAACTTTTCAGGGAACAAGTTCCGGCATTATATCAGTAACAATGGCAGGCGACTTGCCCTGGATTTTAACTACACACAAAAGATAGGCAAAAAACACCAACTCCAAACTGGTGCCTTGCTTCAATACCGACTGGAGCGTTTTATGGCCGATCAACGTTTACGCATTACCCAGCATGATGCCTTGTTTTTCCGAGCCAAACAATATGGTCTCTATCAATCCTATATTCAGTGGAAGGGGTATTTTGGACAAGGTTTTTCGGCAAACTTGGGGATATTCGGCCTGTACATGGGCCTTAACCATACCTCCTCTCTCGAACCTAGAGGGCTACTGAGCTGGCAGCTCTCTCCTCAGCAACAAATTAGCCTGGCTTATGGCCATCATTCCATGACTCAGCCCATCAGTATTTATTTCAGTGGACCTAAATGCGTATTTGATTGTACATCGCCCAATGAAGACAAACTTTACTTTCTAAACCTGGACTTGAATAAAAGCAGACAACTCGCACTGAGCTACCTGCTTAAAAGTACTGATTTCTCGTTTAAAACCGAGCTTTATTATCTGAGATATTTTCATATTGCCCACGGCGTAGGAGGGGCAAATCCTGATCTTATATCTGCTTTAAATTATGGCAGCAATGGAAACATTTTTTACCTGGATGTAGCATTGGAGAATAAAGGTGGCTATGGCGATAGTTATGGCATTGAGTTGAGTCTGGAGAAAAATTGGAGTTCCGGTTTTTATACCTTTTTGAGCACCTCACTTTACCAGGCTACTTATACCGACTCCAGAAACATTGTACACAGCACTGCATTTAATGGGCAATACAATGCTAATCTACTAATAGATAAAAACTTCAAATTGAATGCGTACAAAAGCTACTGGTTACACCTTTCAGCTGCGGTGACTGCTGCAGGCGGACGCAGATACACCCCTCCACACCCCAGAGACCCAACCATTGAAGACAACTCCAGACCTTACGCAGCGAGATATAAGCACTACTTTCGCACTGATTTAAAACTGGGACTTCAACAGCACTTCTCTGGGTATTCCCATACGCTCTCTCTGGATATACGCAATCTCTTCGATACTCAAAATGAGTACTTTAGAAGATATAGCTACGAGGTCCAAGATTTTGTAACTTATTATCAGCTCGGGTTCCTTCCCCTGCTTTTTTATGAGATCGCCTTTTAGTAAGCTTCCCATTTTGTTGTAAATTTCCCTCCAAGCATAACAGAATCAACCAAAGCACAAATGATGGCATCTTTACGCGCAATAGGGCTAATGGTGCTTT
>RFHT01000840.1 GCA_003696835.1 Bacteroidota bacterium | reverse complement strand
GGCCTAAGGAGGGGAGTTGAAGGTTCGCAGGCGGCTGCGCCGCCTGCCCGAAAAAGCTCCCCTCATTTTCAAGGAGGGGCTGGGGGTGGTTAATACAAGTTATTGAAAATGAGCAACTTACAACAATTGTTTTTTTCACCCTGAGGGTGCTGAATAGTTACATCTGCACTTTTTTTACCCCCCTCACAAAGGCGCAATCACGCGCTCGGCCTCCGGGGCCATGCCCAGCAAAGGCACAATTTTTTCTTTGATCTCAGATTCGAGTAAATCTAGTATGCGCGTTTTGGCAAAATGGCGGTGGGACACCAGGCCAATGGTTCGCACCGGCACAGGAGGCTGGAAATAAGCAATCTTTTTAAACGCTCGCTGCGGAAAATCCAGGCAGGCCAGAAAAGGCAGCAAGGTGATGCCCTGGTTTTTTTCTACAAAGCGCACCAGGCTCTCTATGGAGCCCGCTTTGAAATCAAAGTTAACGCCCGCCCCGGCATTGTGCGCATCCAGCTCGCAGATCTTCCTCACCTGGGTGTGCAGGCAATGCCCCTCCGCCAAAACCCAGAACCTGCTGAAATCTATGTGCTCCAACCGGGCATGCCCCTGCCTGCCAGCAGGCGAGCAATCGTACAACACAAAAGGCTCCCTGTACAGCGGAATCTCCTTCAGCAAAGGCTCTTCCAGCGGAATGGCCAGAATGCCCACGTCCAGCTCACGCCTGAGCAAGCGCTCTGTAATAGCCTGGGTGTTCAATTCGCTCACTGAAAAAGTGATGTTGGGAAGCTTTTGGGCAAAATCATTCAAAAACTCCGGAAGTATGTAGGGCGCCACCGTCGGAATAACCCCCATGCTGATTTCGCCCGACAATTCGCCCTTGAGAGATTGTACCAGGTCATCCAGCACCCGGATCTCCCCGGAAATGAGCCTGAGCTGGGAGATGAGCACCTGACCCTCCCGGGTGATGGTGACGGGCTTTTTACTGCGGTCGAAAATCTGGATGTCAATTTCGTCTTCAAATTTTGCCACCATGGTGCTCAGGGTGGATTGGGTAATGCAACACTTTTCCGCTGCCTGGGAAAAATTACCCACTTCCGCCACCGCCAGTATGTATTCGATTTGCCGTATGTTCATCTATTTTGTCTATAATGTAATAGAAACAATCGTTTTTATCAATCAAATATAAAGAATAAATTTGACGAATGAGAAAAAACTGCTAACCCATCAATCATATACACATGAATAACAAACCATCTAACGGCAAATGCCCCTTTCACGGGCAGATCAAACACGCCGCAGGCGAAGGCACCTCCCTGCAAGACTGGTGGCCCAACCGTCTGAGGCTGAACATTTTGCGGCAACACTCTTCCCTGGTCAACCCCATGGACCCGGATTTTGACTATGCCGAAGCCTTCAAAAGCCTGGACCTGCAAGCGGTAAAGCAGGACCTGCACCAGGTAATGACCGACTCCCAGGACTGGTGGCCGGCCGACTTTGGGCACTACGGCCCCTTGTTTATCCGCATGGCCTGGCACAGCGCAGGCACCTACCGCACCGGCGACGGCCGTGGGGGCGGGAACACGGGCAATCAGCGTTTTGCTCCCCTGAACAGCTGGCCCGATAATGTCAACCTGGACAAAGCCCGCAGGTTGTTGTGGCCGGTTAAGCAAAAATACGGTAACAAAATTTCCTGGGCCGACCTCTTGATTCTGGCGGGCAATGTGGCTCTGGAGTCTATGGGCTTCAAAACCCTGGGCTTTGGTGGGGGGCGCGAAGACATCTGGCAGCCCGAAGAGGACATTTACTGGGGGGAAGAAAAAAAATGGCTGGATGACAAGCGCTATTCCGGCGACCGTGAGCTGGAAAACCCCCTGGCGGCGGTTCAAATGGGGCTGATCTATGTAAATCCCGAAGGCCCCAACGGCAAGCCCGACCCCGTGGCGGCGGCCCGCGACATACGCGAGACCTTTAAGCGCATGGCCATGAACGACGAGGAAACGGTGGCCCTCATTGCCGGTGGGCATACCTTTGGCAAGTGCCACGGTGCCGGCGACCCCGCCCTGGTAGGGCCCGAACCCGAAGCGGCTCCCCTGGAGGAGCAGGGCCTGGGCTGGAAAAGCAAATTTGGCAGCGGAAAAGCCGACGATACCATTACCAGTGCGCTGGAAGTTACCTGGACCACTACCCCCACAAAGTGGAGCAACAATTTTTTGCACAACCTCTTTGCCTACGAATGGGAGCTCACCAAAAGTCCTGGCGGCGCCCAGCAGTGGGTAGCCAAAGACGCCCCGGCCACGGTACCCGATGCGCACGACCCCTCCAAAAAGCACCGGCCCACCATGCTCACTACCGACCTTTCGCTTCGCTACGATCCCGAGTACGAAAAAATTGCCCGGCGCTTTTACGAGCATCCCGATGAGTTTGCCGATGCCTTTGCCCGCGCCTGGTTTAAGCTCACCCACCGCGACATGGGCCCCAAGGCCTGCTACCTCGGCCCCGAAGTGCCCGAAGAAGACTTCATCTGGCAGGACCCCATCCCAGCTGTGGACCACGAGCTCATAGATGAGCAGGACATCGCAGCACTCAAGCAACATATCCTGGCTTCGGGCTTGTCCGTGGCGCAGCTGGTGGTTACGGCCTGGGCTTCGGCCTCTACTTTCCGGGGCTCCGACAAGCGCGGAGGTGCCAATGGGGCCCGCCTGCGCCTTGAACCGCAAAAAAACTGGGAAGTTAACAATCCCGCCCAACTGGCCGGGGTGCTGGCGAAGCTGGAAGCTATTCAGCGTGCATTCAACCAGGCTCAGACCGGAAACAAACGCGTTTCCCTGGCCGACCTCATCGTACTGGGCGGGTGCGCCGCCATCGAGCAGGCCGCCAAAGCTGCCGGCTATGAGGTAACAGTACCCTTTACGCCCGGGCGCACCGATGCCTCTCAGGAGCAAACCGATGTGGAGTCCTTTGAGGTGCTTGAACCCCTGGCCGATGGTTTTCGCAATTATTTAAAAGGAAAATACAGCATCTCTGCCGAGGAGTTGCTCATCGACAAGGCCCAACTGCTGAAGCTGACAGCTCCCGAAATGACGGTGCTCATAGGTGGTATGCGCGTGCTCAATGCCAACTACGACCACTCCGCACACGGGGTATTCACCTCCCGCCCGGAAACCCTCACCAACGACTTCTTCGTGAATTTGCTGGATATGTCCACAAACTGGAAGCCGGTGTCTGAAGAGCAGGACCTCTTCGAAGGCAGGGACCGCAAAAGCGGAGCCCTCAAATGGACAGGTACCCGGGTGGATCTGGTCTTTGGCTCTAACTCCGAGCTGCGGGCCCTGGCCGAGGTATATGCCTGTGCCGATGCGGAGAAGAAATTCGTCAAAGACTTCGTCGCTGCCTGGAGCAAGGTCATGAACCTCGACCGTTTTGAGCTGAATTGAGGTGGAATACAGGTGACAGGATGCAGGTGACAGGTCACAGGATATCCTGCATCCTGCATCCTGCATCCTGCATCCTGCATCCTGCATCCTGCATCCTGCATCCTGAATCCTGCATCCTGAATCCTGAATCCTGCATCCTGCATTACCTTAAAGGCATCTCCGCTGCGCTACGACTTGCATCCTGAATCCTGAATCCTGCATCCTGAATCTTGCATCCTGCATCCTCTCCCCTACTTCACCACCATTTTGCCGGCAT
>RFHT01000839.1 GCA_003696835.1 Bacteroidota bacterium | reverse complement strand
TTTCTTAATTTTTCTTTATCCTCCTTATTAGCCATTAGCCATGCATTTCATTCCTGCTTTCCACGTTTTTGTCCCTCCAAATACCGTCTTGGTGCAGGAATGTTTTTTTATTCATATTCTAATGATTATTTTTGACAAATTTCCCACGTTTTAACCATCACAAAATCATCAAAGAGGATATGGCAAATACAATAGAACTTCAAGAGTCTGAATCAGAAAAGGTGGAAGTAAAAATAGGCGACAAAACCATCAAACTGCCTGTGCATACGGGTACCTACCAGGAAAAGGGCATTGATATATCCAAACTCAGGGCCCAAAGCGGTTACATTACCCTGGACGTGGGCTTCAAAAATACGGGTTCTACCCAGAGCACCATCACCTTCATAGATGGCGAGCAGGGCATACTGCAGCACAGGGGGTATCCCATAGAAGAGCTGGCCGGAAAGGCCTCCTTTGAGGAGGTGATTTATCTGCTGCTGCACGACGACCTGCCCAATGAGGCCCAGCTCAGCGAGCTGAAAGCCCGGCTTGAGCAATATGCCAGGCCCGAAGCCGGTGTGCGTGACATCCTCAATGCCCTGCCAGACGATACCCATCCCATGGGCATGATGTGTGTACTGCTGTCTTCCCTTTCGGGTTTTTATCCCCACCTGATGGACTCCTGGTCCGATCAGGCAAAGCGCGAAGAAGCCATGTACCGCCTGCTGGGACAAATGCCTGCCCTGGTGGCCTACATTTACCGCCGCAAAGCAGGCCTGCCCTATATCGACCCCCGTCCGGAGCTGGGCTATGTAGCCAACTTCCTGAACATGATGTTTGGAGAGGCGAAAGAAGAGATCGTCGAAGCCCTGGACACCCTGCTGATCCTGCATGCCGACCATGAGCAGAACTGCTCTGCTTCTACGGTGCGTTTTGTGGGTTCCTCCCACGTAAACCTCTTTGCAGCTATTAGCGCTGGCAATGCTGCCCTGTGGGGGCCCCTGCACGGTGGAGCCAACCAAAAAGTGCTGGAAATGCTCGAAGCCATTAAAGCCGACGGAGGCGATACCTCCAAATACATCGCCAAAGCCAAAGACAAATCCGATCCGTTCCGGCTCATGGGCTTTGGCCACCGGGTGTACAAAAACTACGCCCCCCGCGCCAAGGTGATTAAGAAGTACACCGACAAGGTGCTGGATATGCTCAATATGGACGATCCCATACTCGATATTGCCAAAGGCCTGGAGCAGGCCGCCCTGCAGGATGAGTATTTCGTGGCCCGTAAACTCTTCCCCAATGTGGACTTCTACTCTGGTATTATCTACCGTGCACTGGGCATACCTGTAGAAATGTTTACCGTTATGTTTGCCCTGGGCCGCCTGCCCGGATGGATTGCCCAGTGGCAAGAAATGCGCCAAAATGGCGAGCCCATCGGGCGCCCACGACAAATTTATACCGGTCACAGCACCAGAAAGTACGTGCCGCTGAATGAAAGGTAACACAATTTTTCTCCCCTATGCAGGTCTGCGCCCCGGCGCAGACCTCTTGCTTTTTCAGGAAAGAAGGCGAAAAAAGGAGGGCTATTTCTGCATTTTTCAATATTATTGATTAATTTCATGTCAGGCATTGCTGTGTTCCTTGTATATTGAACCATGGAAAGCCATATAGTAATGATCCAACTGTTATGAAGCCAAACACCATCTTTGACTTTGAAAAACCCATCGTAGAGCTTGAAAAGCGGCTGGAAGAGATGAAGTTGATTGCAGCTGAAAACAACGTGGAGGTGGAGCAAGCTACAAGGGAACTGGAAAAGAAAATTCACGACCTCAAAGTGAATATATACAGCAACCTCAGCCGCTGGCAAAAGGTGCAAATATCGCGACATCCCGACCGGCCCTACTCCCTCGACTACATAGAAGCGATTACTGACGAGTTTGTAGAGCTCTTCGGCGACCGCAATTACAAGGACGACAAAGCCATGATTGGCGGGCTGGGGGCCATCAACGGCCAAAGTATCATGTTTATTGGCCAGCAAAAAGGCCGCACCACCAAGGAGCGGCAGTTTCGCAATTTTGGCATGCCCAACCCCGAAGGCTACCGCAAGGCACTGCGGCTGATGAAAATCGCCGAAAAATTTCGCATACCCGTGGTATGCCTCATCGATACTCCCGGGGCTTTTCCCGGCCTGGAAGCTGAGGAGCGCGGTCAGGGAGAAGCCATTGCCCGCAACCTGCTAGAAATGTCGCGCCTGCAAACGCCCATTCTCTGCATCATTATTGGGGAAGGCGCCTCTGGCGGCGCACTGGGTATAGGGATAGGCGACCGGGTATATATGATGGAAAACACCTGGTATTCCGTTATTTCGCCCGAGTCTTGCTCCAGCATATTGTGGCGCAGCTGGGAACACAAAGAGCAGGCTGCCGAAGCCCTCAAACTCACCGCCAAAGACAACCTCGAACTCAACATCATAGACGGCATCATCGCAGAACCCCTGGGCGGGGCCCACAAAGACCCCCAGACGGCATTTGAAAATGTAAAAACCCAAATCGTGCAGGACCTCCAAGAGCTGACCGAAACCGATCTGGACGAACTGCTGGCCAGCCGGGTTGAAAAATTCCTGCAAATGGGGGTATTTGATGAAATAGACTCCATGTATGCCCTCACCACACCAGATGTGGGGCAGCCCACCCAAAAAGGGGAGCAGGCAGTGTTGAGTACTTCTGAAGGCAA
>RFHT01000838.1 GCA_003696835.1 Bacteroidota bacterium | reverse complement strand
GGAGAGGTGGAGGCCATGGACATTTTTTGCCCGCCCCGCCAGGACTGGATAGCAGGTACCGACGATTATTTGCGGGGAGGGAAGTGAGTTTGGATACGCTCTGCTTCAGGCCAGGCCCAGGCTCCACATCAGCAGTACGGCCAGCAGGCCTGCCAGCCCCATTACCAGAGACTGAGGTGTAAATGTGCGATATAATACGGGCACGGGCACATCGTGCAGGCGGTTGAGGAGCCAGAAAAAGCTGGAATTGGCGTGGAATACACAAAAGGAACCACAGCCAATGAGCGCAGCCATTATTTCCGGTGAGCAGGGCATGCTGTCAGCCATGGGGGCCACAATGGAAGCGGTCCCTATAAGCGATACGGTAATGGAGCCGGTGGCAGTAGTAAGCACAGCGGCAATGAGAAAGGGCAGCAAAAACCCCAGCGCCGGTACGGTTGCCAGGAAGCTTCCGAGGTGGTCCTGCACCCCGCTTTCGCGTATGACATGCCCAAAGGCCCCGCCTGCACCGGTGATCATGATTACCAGGGCTGACTTCACAATGGCTTGTTCAGCCAACTTGCTCAGCTTTCCCGGCTGGCCGGCCCTGCCATACTGCAGGGCTGCAATGCCCGCTCCTACCAGTACGGCAATTAGGGGTGTGCTGAGCAGGGCAAGAACTTCTCCTGGCCACCGGCCGGTATCTGCCTCCAAAAAGGCTCCCAGCCCCATCAGGCCGATGGGCACCAGGATGGGCAATAAGTCCATCACCACCGGCGCATGCGCGCCGGTGGGCCGGGGCTGTACCTCCTGCACCCGCAATTGGTCGTCATAAGGCAGGTGAAAGGCCCTGCAAAAATGGACGGCCCACAGTATGCCGGCCGCCATAGCAAAAACGCCCGCCAGAGTGTTTACCAGCAGCATGCGCCCCATGTTGACCTCCAGCAGGGCCGCCACCGCCAGCGGCCCGGGGGTAGGAGGAATGAGCGTATGCGACACTGTGAGGCCTGCCGCCAGTGCCAGCCCCAGCACAAGTACGGGCCGTCTGCTGCGCACCGACAAGGCTTCTGTAATGGGTTGTAGTACAATGTAAGCCACATCTACAAATACCGGGATGGACACCAGGTAGCCCGTGAGCCCCAGGGCCCAGGGCAGCCGGCGCTCTCCCAGCCACTTCACCAGCTTGTCTGATATGCGAAGGGCACCTCCTGTCTCGCGCAATACTTCTCCGATAAATGCCCCCAGCACTACCACCATGGCGATCCACTTCATGGTGTTGCCAAAACCCGTGAGCACCACCTCCACCGTGTGTGCTCCCCCCAGACCCAAGCATACACCCAGGGCTAATGCCGCCAGCAACAGGGCAAAAAAGGGATGAACGTTCCACTTAGAAATGCTCACTACCAGCAATACCAGGGTCAGCAATAGCACAAAGAGGGACCAAATCATGTAGGGGTGTGGTTGGGGAGCGATGAAACAGGGAGTACGAGTGTATTAACACACAATCTCAGGCAAGGTGCCGCTGGCATCGGCGAAGCCTCTGAGCTGTATCCCCATCACCTGGGCCATGGTGAGGTACAAATTGGCCAGGGGGGTATTCTCCGGAAAAGTGAGGTGCTGCCCGCTCCGAATGCGGCCACCGCCCCCACCTGCCAAAATAATGGGCAGGTTTTCCTCGGCGTGCTTGTTGCCATTGCGCAGCCCGGAGCCAAAGAGCACCATGGAGTGGTCCAGCAGGCTGCCGTCTCCTTCCGGTATGGATTGGAGGCGGTTGAGGAAGTAGGCTACCTGCTCAATGTGCCAGCGGTTGATGAGCTCGTACTGTTTCATGCGGCGGGGATCGTCCTGGTGGTGGGAAATGGAGTGAAAACTGCCCCGCACGCCTTCGAGAAAGGAGAAGTTGCGGCCACTGGCGGCATTGCCAAACATAAACGTCCCCACCCGGCTGGCATCGCTCCAGAAAGCCAGCACCATGATGTCCAGCATCAGGCGCACCTTTTCGGTAATGTCGATGCCAGCCTCCAGGTCAATGTACTCTTCGATGCGGATATCGAGCCGCTGAAGCTCTTTTTTGATGTCGGGGCTGATGCCAGACTCAAAGTCCCGGAGTTGTGCCTGGTTTTGCAGGCGCATTTCCACCGAGCGGATGGAGGCCAGGTACTCGGCCAGCTTGTTCTGGTCGGCTATGCCGAGCTTTTTTTGCAGGCTGTTGGCGTCCTCCATCACTGCATCCAGTATGCTGCCTTTGAGGGGACTGGCAGGCCTGGCCTTTCGCCCGGGCACCACATTGCGAAACATGCGGTCGAAGGCAAAGCGCGGGTTGATTTCTTTGGCCGCCGGCCGGGTGGCCGTTTCCCAGGAAATATAGGAGCCATACAGCTTGGTAATGCCCGTGCTGGTACATACCCCGCTTTTGAGGCGGTCCACTCCGTACACCAGGGAGGGGATAATGGTTTCCTGCCCCAGCTTGCGGGCAATCAGCTGGTCGATAGAAGGCCCGCCCGTATTGACATTGGCGCCGATGGTGCGGGTAATTTCCATAGAGGTGAGGAAATTGCCCGTTTTGGTGTAGTGGCCTTCCACGCCGAAGGTGGACCATTTGTTCATCAGCTGCTGCAGCACCAGTATGTGCTGCTCCAGGCCAGCCAGGGGCGCCAGTATGGGGGAAAGCTCAAAGTTACTTCCCAATCCTTTGGGCGACCACCTGCCGGGGCACACCCCATTGGGCGCAAAGAGGAAGGCCACCCGTTTGGGGCCCGCAGGAGAGGGACTGGCCAGTACGGAGGAAGGAATCATAGCCTCGAGAAAAGGCAGGGCGATACAGGCCCCCACGCCTTTGAGCATGCTGCGACGGGATATTTGCCAGCTTTTGTTCATATTGTTGGGGTAAAATCAGCTCTTTTTGGGTTTTCGCGGCACGTCTTGGGTGTCGCTTTTTTTGTATCGAAAGGGATAACTGCTCACCAGCTCCAAAATGAAGCGGGTGCTGTTGAAGTCGGTTTCCAGTAAGGTTTGTTGTAAGTGGGCAATGGTGGGGCTGTCCTTAAACCTGATGGAGCGCCCCAGGGCATAGGAGAGCATTTTGCGGCTGAAGTTTTTGGCAAACAACTCACGCTTGTTGAGCAAAATGCGGCGCAACTCAGCCGGGCCGGCAAAGACTTCGCCGCTCTTCATCACCCCGGAGGGGTCAATGGGCTGTTTGCCATAGGTCACCCGCCACTTTCCGGTGGCATCGAAGTTTTCCAGTCCCAG
>RFHT01000837.1 GCA_003696835.1 Bacteroidota bacterium | reverse complement strand
GTAGCCTGGGCCGACGAGGTGCTGAGCCCTACCGAAATGGAGATGATTCAGCAAAAAATTAAAGCCCAGCCCTGGCTTGCCGAAGCAGAAAAGCAGCAGCTGGCACAATGGCTGGACCCGGCTCATGCTCCCAGTCCGCAACAACTGAACCAGTGGCTGAAATACATCCGGCATACGGCTGCAGGCATGAAGCTGCAAAAGCGGCAGAGCCTGGCAGAGCTGGGCCTGGAGATGGCGCGCCTGCGCGCAGAGGGCGCCCCCACTCCCTGCACTTCTCCGGAGGCCTGCCATGCCCTGGAAGAAATAGAAACGGCCCTGGGCATCATCGGGCACGAAGCCTCCCGCCAGCTGCTGGGCCAGGCCGAAGTGGAGCGGGAGCTGCAGCAACTGAGGGCCAGTTTTTCTCCTGAGGAAATGAACCACTTTCTGGAGCCGGAGCAGCGCGAAATGCGCAACAAAGTGAAGCACCTGCTCAACGACCCGGCTTTTGAGTTGCAGCAGTTTACTGAAATGGAGGCCCACAGGGAGCAGGTGCTGCGCTGGTGCCGGCAGCTGGCGGCCCAGGGCTGGGGTGCCCTGCATTATCCGCAGGAGCAGGGCGGGCGCGATGATATGGGCGCCTACATGGCCGTATTTGAAACTCTGGGATACCACGACCTGAGCCTGCTGGTAAAATTTGGGGTGCAATTCGGGCTGTTTGGGGGCAGCGTGTTGTGGCTGGGCACGGCCCGGCACCACCGGCAATACCTGGCAGAGGTGGGCAAGCTGGAGCTGCCCGGCTGTTTTGCCATGACCGAGGAAGGGCATGGCTCCAATGTGCGCGATATAGCCACCACGGCCCATTACGAGCCACAAACGCAGGAGTTTGTCATTCATACGCCCGACCCTTCGGCCCGCAAGACCTATATCGGCAATGCTGCCCGTGACGGGCGTATGGCCACGGTTTTTGCGCAGCTATATACGGGAGGCGAAGCCTACGGGGTGCACGCCTTCCTGGTCCCCATACGCGATGCCGAAGGCCGCCCTTTGCCGGGCATTACTATAGAAGATTGTGGGCTCAAGCTGGGGCTGAACGGGGTGGACAATGGCCGCATCAGCTTTGAGCAGGTGCGCATTCCCCGTGAAAATCTGCTCAACCGCTTTGCCGATGTGGCCCCCGATGGTGCCTACAGCAGCCCCATTCCCAGCCCTTCCCGCCGCTTTTTCAGCATGCTGGGTACCCTGGTGGGGGGCAGGGTGTGTGTGCCCCTGGCGGGCCTGAGCGCCAGTAAAAAGGCCCTGAACCTGGCCATCCGCTATGCCGCCAGGCGGCGGCAGTTTGGACCCGAGGGCGCTCCCGAAAGCCTGCTGCTCGATTACCAGACCCACCAGCGCCGTCTGCTCATTCCCCTGGCCAAGGTATATGCCCTGCAGGCCGCCCTGCACGAACTGGCCAGGCGTTTTCTCAACCGCAGTGAGGAGGATGCACGCGAAGTGGAGGGCCTGGCCGCCGGGCTCAAGGCCGTGAGCACCTGGCACACCACTGCCACCATACAGGCCTGCCGGGAGGCCTGCGGAGGAGCCGGCTACCTGGCCGAAAACCAGTTTGCCGCCCTGCGTGCCGATACCGATGTGTTTACCACCTTTGAAGGCGACAATACGGTTTTGCTGCAGCTGGTGGCCAAAGGCCGGCTCTCGGCCTTCAAACGACAATTTCACGACATGAAGTTCTTCGACCTGCTGCGCTATGTGAGCGAGCAGGCCACTGTGGCCATTACGGAGCTCAACCCCCTGGTGGTGCGCAACATTGACCCGGCCCACCTGCGCGATGCCGATTTCCACGCCGCTGCCTTCCAGTACTGGGAGTCGGTGAGCCTCAGTGCGGTAGCCCGCCGCCTCAAAAAGCGCATCGACCAGGGCATGGATTCCTACGATGCCTTTATTGATTGTCAGCAGCACTTGCTGGAAATGGCCCAAGCTTATACGGAGTGCTTTGTGCTCACGCATTTTCATCAGGCCATCGCCCGGCAGGAAGAGGGACCCGTGAAAGAAGTGCTGCAAAAACTGGCGGCCCTCTATGCCCTTTCCACCCTGGAGCAGCAGCGGGGCTGGTTTCAGGAATTTGGCTACCTCGAAGGTCGCAAAAGCAAGGCCATACAGCGGGAGGTCAATGCCCTCTGCCGGGAATTGCGTCAGGAGGCTGTGGCCCTGGTGGAGGCTTTTGACATTCCGGCCCGATGCCTGAAGGCGGGCATGCTGCAGGGCTAGGCATCATGCCCTGTAATCCCGATCTTTTATATTTGCCGAATTAACCTTTTTCTCATTTTGCTATGCAGAAATACCTCGCCTACCTGCACACTCATCCAAAGGTGTTGTACGTGCTGTGTGCCCTGCTGCTGGTTCCGGCTTTGTTTATCAACCTGGGCCTGGGCGCCATCATGGCCGATGAGCCCACCCGCGCGCTGGTGGCCCTGGAGATGATCATTTCGGACAATTACGTTACGCCCACCGTATTTGGCGATTTTTACTACAAAAAACCCCCGCTTTTCAACTGGATACTGGTGGGCCTGTACGGGCTGAAGGGCGACCTCTCCGAGCTGACGGTGCGCCTGCCGGCGGTGATTCCGTTGCTGCTGTACGGCGGCAGCATTTTTTGGGTGGTGAAAAAATACCTCAACTGGCAGCTGGGCTTTCTGGCTGCCATCATGATGCTCACCAATGGCCGCATGCTGATCTATGATTCCATGATTGGCCACATCGACATCCTGTTCAGCTGGGTGATATGGGGAAATTTTATGCTGATCTTTTACTTTTGGAAGAAGGAACAATGGCTGCTCTTGTTTGTGCTTTCCTACCTGCTCACGGCGGTGGGTTTTATGCTCAAGGGCCTGCCTGCCCTGGTGTTTCAGGGCCTGAGCCTGCTGAGTGTGTTCATCTGCCACCGGCAGTTCAGGCGCTTGCTGTATTGGCAGCATGTGCTGGGCTTGGGGGTGTTGGTGCTGCTGCTGGGCAGTTACTTTTATGCCTACAGCCAGTACAATTCCCTGGACACTTACTTCTACACCCTCTGGCATGAATCGAGCCAGCGCACCGTGGTGGAAAAGAGCTGGCTGAGTACGGTGCAGCACCTGTTTACCTTTCCTTTTGAGTTGTTTGTTTACCACATTTTGCCCTGGTCGTTATTGATTATTTACGTATGGCGGCGGGCCTTCTGGCGGCAGATTCTGCAGCATGACTTTTTGCGCTTCAACCTGCTGCTGTTGGGAGGCAATGTGTGGGTGTACTGGTTGTCGCCCGAAACGCATCCCCGCTATTTGTTTATGCTGTATCCACTCTTTTTTGTGTTGCTGGCCTATGCCTTCGATCAGTACCACGGGCGCACCCAGCCCTATGGCCGCTGGCTGATGTACCTGCTGGGCGGCATCATGGGGGTGGCCAGCCTGGCCGTGTGGGCGGTGCCCTTTGTGGAGGTGGTGAAGGACCTGCCGCTGATGTGGCTGAAGGTGGGTGCATTGTTTGTGAGTATGCTGCTGTGCACCTGGCTGTATCTGCGACTGCCTGCCCAGAGGTTGGTGTTATTTGCCATTTTCCTGCTGTTGTTTCGCATTGGTTTTGACTGGTTTATTTTATCACACCGTTATGTTACGGGTTCGATTACCCAGCACAAGCGGGATGGGCTCAAGGTGGCAGAAATTACGGGCAGCGAGCCCCTGTACGTGCAGTATGAGCATTTCAACCACGACCTGGCCTACTACATCACGCGTGAGCGCATGCAAATTTTGCCCAAACGCGAGCAGATTGAGCCGGAGGTGTTTTACATGCTTTCCGACAGCCAGCTGATGGTAAGCGGGCGGGAATACGAATTGTACTACGAATTTTATACCCGCTACCACCATACGCCCATGAATTTGGTGAAGTTCAGGCAGGGTGGGGAGGGGGCCAGGTGATGAGGTGCCAACAAATTCGGCTATCGGCAGCTTGACCTACAGGAAGGATGACTTTTTAAACCCTATATATTGGATTATGCATATCAAAAAGACGTATTCATTATTTGAAATGATGAGGTGGACCCGCTTTGAAACCCTATTGTTTTTAGGGATCATTAGCTCTTGGGTGGCAGCCTATTATTTTTTGGATATAGGATGGCTAAAAATTCCCTGGACGCCCCTGGCCCTGATCGGTACGGCAGTTGCTTTTGTCATTGGCTTTCAAAACAACGCCTCTTATGGCAGAATATGGGAGGCGAGAAAAATATGGGGAGGAATTGTCAATACTTCCAGAACCTTTGGCATGTTTGTGCAGGATATGCTGAGCAATGAGTACGCCAAAACGCCTTTTTCGGAGGAAGCCATCCAGTCGGAGGTCAAGTCCCTGACCTACCGGCATATCGCCTGGATGAATGCCCTGCGTCACGCCATGCGCATGCCTAAGCCCTGGGAGACGACGGTACACCACCGAACAAACCGGGAATGGGATATACAGCCTCCGGAAAAAGAGTCCTCCCTGGAAGAGGATTTGAAGCCCTATATCACGGAAAGCGATCTGCAATACGTGCTGGACAAAAACAATAGGCAAACCGCCTTGTTGTACCTGCAATCTCACCATTTGAGAAGGCTGAAGGAAGCGGGTATGGTTTGGGAGTTTTCCTTTTTGGAGCTGGAAGGGGTCTTGCAGGAGCTATTTACCCTTCAGGGAAAAAGCGAGCGCATCAAAAACTTTCCCTACCCCCGCCACTTTGCTACGCTCAACCATTTTTTTATGTGGATTTTTGTGTTGTTGTTGCCCCTGGCCCTGGTTCCTCAGTTTGCTGAGATTGGTGCTGAGTTGGAAGCCGTTCATCCCCTCATCAGCAAGTATTTTATATGGTTTAGTATCCCATTTTATGTGCTGGTCGCATGGGTTTTCCACACCATGGAGCGAATAGGGAGAACGGGCGAAAACCCCTTTGAAGGGACGGCCAATGATGTGCCTATATCGACCATTGCCAGAGGCATTGAGATTGACTTACGGCAAAATCTGGGCGAGACCAAGCAGGAAATTCCCGGGCAATTTCCCGTGCGCTACCATACGCAGTTTTGAGGGAGGAGGAAAGTATGGTTTTGGGGAGAAATGGGCTGCGCGAAGCTTGACCTAATTTGTGGGGCGCGTCTTGTTTATTGCTCGCAAAGGCGCAAAGGGGCTGCTCTTTGGAATGCTGGGCAAAAACTTCAAAAGTAGTACGAGTTGATCAGCTTGAGCTGTGGGCTAAAAGTTTGGGGGAATTACAGTTTTTCCAGACAAAGTTCTAATTACTCTGCTAACAATTTATC
>RFHT01000142.1 GCA_003696835.1 Bacteroidota bacterium | reverse complement strand
CATTGATTTGGAGCACGACCAGGCGGATATCGCGCAGGGTAACCAGATCCAATGCCCTTTGCTATGTTTATGGGGAGAAAAGGGATTTGTAGGCAAAAAGTACGATGTGCTTGCGGCCTGGGCGGAGTGGGCATCAGAAGTACAGGGCCATGGCCTTCCCTGCGGGCATTATTTACCCGAGGAAGCCCCTGAAGAGACCTTAGCGGCTTTGCTGGCATTTTTTAAGGCATAGGGCATCTACCTCTGGCCTTTGAAGGCCGAAGTTATGTGCCGCTCGGCTACAAAGGTCAGGCTCCTACGGAGCCAGCAGCCCGGCAGCCCCAGAGGGGCCAAACCTTTGTAGAAAAACGAACCACCCCCCACCCCAGCTCCATAGGAGCGGCACAAACCCTCCACCGATAGCATGTGTCGCCCCGCTGGGGCTTGCAGAATGCTTATATGCCTTAGGCTACAAAGGTCAGGCTCCTACGGAGCCAGCAGCCCGGCAGCCCCAGAGGGGCCAAACCTTTGTAGAAAAACGAACCACCCCACACCCCAGCTCCATAGGAGCGGCACAAAACTATACCTGCAAATTGGGTTAGGAGAGCACCCGCTTTACCCGCCCCACTTCACCGCTTTCGAGCTGTACCTTGATTCCGTGGGGATGGCTGGATGAGCGGGTGAGCAGACGTTTGACTACCCCCCGTGTGCGTTCGCCTGTGCGCTGGTGGTGTTTTTGTACAATTTCCACCTCTGCCCCCGGCCGTATATGCCGGCGCAGGCGCCCGTCAGTTTTATCCGGCTGCATGTGCTTCTGCGCTTATGGGTTCTTCCTTGTCATCTACCAGCAACGTAAGCAGGCCTGCCAGTATAAGCGATACGCCGCCTATGAGCAAGGCATAAATGGCCGAGTTGTCAAAAAAGGTATGCAGCAAAAAGCCCAGAATGCCTGCTGCCACGATCTGAGGGATGACGATAAAGAAATTAAACACCCCCATGAAATAACCCATTCTGTCGCTGGGCAGGGCGCTGGACAGCATGGCGTAAGGCATGGAGAGAATGCTGGCCCAGGCTATGCCTACCCCTACCATGGCGAGCAGGATGTGTGTGGGGTTGGAGATAAAATAAATGGAAATAAGGCCAATTCCCCCACAGCAGAGCGCAAGCAGGTGCGTGATTTTGCGGCTGCTGCGGCGGGCTACTACCGGCAGCAGAAACGCCGCCAGGGCGGCGATGCCATTGTAGGCAGCAAAGCACACCCCCACCCAGTCGGCGCCCTCATTGTAGAGGGCTGAGCTGGGGTCGGTGGTGCCGTAAATGTGGCTGGTAACCCCCGAAGTGGTGTATATCCACATGGCAAAGAGGGCAAACCAGGAGAAAAACTGCACCACGGCCAGTTGCAGCATGGTTTTGGGCATTTGAAAAATACCCTTGAACGACTCGGCCAGGCCCCCCAGTATGCCTTTGGCAGCATTTTCGGCACGCAGTTGCTCCACATCGTCGGGGGGGTATTCCCGGGTTTTAAGCACCGTCCACATCACGGCACTGAAGTAGGCAATGCCTCCTATGTAAAAGGACCATTTCACCGAGTCGGGTATGCCCCCTTCAGGGGCTACATTGCTCACCCCAAACCAGTTGGTGAGCATATAGGGCAGGGCCGATGCCACCACGGCCCCCACCCCTATGAAGAAACTCTGCATGGCAAAGCCGCTGGTTCGCTGCTCATTGGGCAGCATGTCGCCCACAAAGGCGCGAAAAGGCTCCATGCTGATGTTGATGGAGGCATCCATCAGCCAGAGCATGAGCACGGCCATCCACAGGGCCGTAGAGTTGGGCATGAGAAAGAGGGCGAGGGTGGCCAGCAGGGCACCGGCAGCGAAAAAAGGCCTGCGGCGGCCCCAGCGCTCGTGCCAGGTGCGGTCGCTGTAGTAGCCAATGATGGGCTGTACCAGCAGGCCCGTCACCGGGGCTGCCAGCCATAGGATGGGCAACTCATCGGGGTTGGCTCCCAGGGTTTCAAATATGCGGCTTACGTTGGCATTTTGCAGCGCAAAGCCAAACTGTATGCCCATGAAGCCAAAGCTCATGTTCCAGATTTGCCAGAACGAAAGCCGGGGCTTTTTGGAGCTGATTGAGATGTTTTCCATGCTTATTGATTAATGAATACGAGATACTGCCAGGGTTCGAGGGCAAGGGGCTCTCCCATAGACAAGGTATGAGATGCCCCGGTAAAATAATCGGTATGGGTGCCCGCTACAGCGGCATCGGTGAGGTGAAGCTGCTGCGGTTTATCCGAAAAGTTCATCACGGCAATGACCCGGTTGCCGTCTTTTTCCCGTTTGATGGCAAAAACCTGGGGATCGGCATTGATGCGCTGGGGCATGGCGCCATATTGGCCGGCCCACAAAGCGGGGTTATTGGCCCTGAGCGCTATGAGCTGCTGATAAAAAGCCTGCAGCTTCATGGGGTCACTCCAGTCGATGGTATCCTTGTCGAAAAAGCGCAGGCGCTTGTTCAGGCCGACCTCCTGCCCGCTGTAAATCAGCGGAATGCCATAAGAGGTGAACATAAAGGTGGCAAAAGCGCGTTGCCCTTCTCCATAGCGCTCGGTGATGGTGCCCGCCCAGGAGTTTTCGTCGTGGTTGGTAATCATGTTCATCCTGAAAGGCTTGCGTCCGTATTCGTGCAGGTCTTTGCGTATCCACTGGTCGAGTGCGTCGGCATCGGCATGGCCTTTTGCCACTGCTTCGGTGAGGTGCAGCAGTTCCCAGGCATAAGTAGCGTCAAACTCCAGATGCATGCGGGCGCCATCCCACTCGGCCAGCCAGAACACATCCTTGATGGGGTCGATTGCGTCGGTGGCTTCTTCCCAGAAATAGAGTGGAATTTCGTGTCCGGCATGATCACAGCGAAAACCGTCTATGTCCAGTTCTTCCACCCAGTAGCGCATTTCGGCTATCATGGCCGCCCGCGTTCCGGAGTGCGTGTGGTCCAGCAGCGCAATGTCGGTCCAGTCGGCCTCGTAGGTGATGTTGCCCAGGCTGTCCTTGGCATAGTACTCGGGGTGGGCCGTAACCCAGGGGTGATCCCAGGCCGTATGGTTGGGCACCCAGTCGAGTATCACGTACATGTCCTGCTAGTGGATGGCCTCCACCAGCTTGCGGAAGTCCTCCAGCGTACCAAACTCGGGATTTACACTGCGATAATCCCTGATGGAATAATAACTGCCCAACGGCCCTTTGCGGTTTTTTTCCCCTATGGGCTGAATGGGCATGAGCCACAACACCTTTACGCCCAGCTCTTTGAGACGGGGCAGGTCAGCAGCCAAAGCGTTAAAGGTGCCTTCGGGCGTGTGCTGCCGGATGTTGACTTCGTAAATGCTGGCCCCGGCAATCTTGCCGGGAAAGCTCTGGGTGGTGGTAGGCGGTGGGGCCTGCACAGCAGGCCTGCAGCCAATGCCCCATATCAGGAGCAGGGCTGCCAGTAGGAGGGAGGAGTTTTGTTTCATGGTCGTATCGTCAGGAGTTTAGCAGCAAATATAAGGCTTTTCTTGGTGTAATGTTCACACTTTGGCCAGCAAAATGTACAGAAAGATCATGCAGGCTTCGTTTGGCGTGCGGGGCACGCCATGAAGGGCGGCGCCAGAAAACGCCCGCTGCGCGGTGCCCAGGAGACCCCTCGGCGCACAAAGCCAGCGCACACCCAACCCCCGGGGTGGCACAGAAGGTGTTTACCCGCCTGCCGGCGCCAGTTTACAACTGGGGCCGGTAGCAGGGATGCCAGGCCTGTGGGGGGGCCTATTTCCGCAGCAGGCCTGGGGCCGCTAGCAGTATAAAAGGAGAAGGGAATTTTTTGGGTAACATGCATTTCAAGGGGGAATTTCCCCTGCTCAAATCCATCTACCGGCGGGCAGGGCGCCAGGCCTACCCCTTCAACACCCCTCGTTGCCAAAGAACAACACCAGCTCCTGGCTGATTTTTTCCCCTTTGGCATTGGATGCCGGCTCCCATTTTCCGGGCAGTTTGTGTATCAGTTTCAGCAGGGCGTTGTCCAGCCCGGGGTAGCCGCAGGTAGAAAGCAGCCTGACATGGGTTATGTTTCCTTGGGGGCTCACGGTAAAAGCAATCTTTCCCGGCTCAAGCTCATCCTGCTCAATGTGGGCAGTTTGTTCCCGGCTGTTTGCGCTGAGATATGCCGTAATTGCTTCAGCCCCTCCGGGGTAGCGGGCTTCTTGTTCCGGCACAATGGTAAAGTAGTAGGTCAGGAAGCCTGCTGCAGATATGCTGCTGATAAGACTTCTGTCATAATCGGCCCGGATAAACAAATCGGTGGAATAATCAGCCGAATGCAGCAGTTGCATTTGGGCGGGAGTCAGCACCTGGCTGT
>RFHT01000836.1 GCA_003696835.1 Bacteroidota bacterium | reverse complement strand
GGTCTCCTGGGGGCGTTTGCCGCCGTTCATGGCGTGCGAAGCACGCCAGCATGAACTGCCCGCGTTCCCGGTTTAACACCGGGACAACTGCTGTGGAAATAGAAAACAGGGTTTGTAACCCCAAGCTGGCGCCCGGCTGCGCCGGAGCGGTTGCGAGCTGATGGCTGCCAGCCCACCAGCTCGCTTAGGGGCTAATAACTCTCTCATTTTCAATGTTTTGAATTAGCCACCCCCAACCCCTCCACGAAAATGAGGGGGGGTCTCCTTTTCAGGCGGCGCAGCCGCCTGAAACCTCTTCACTTCCCCTCCGGGTCATGGGCGGCATGGCCCCGTTAGGGGCCCAAAATATGGGTAGCACGAAGTGCCAGCCAAGTATTTCGTGCCTCACCGAAACCTGCTGCGGTTGAACAAATCCCTTGTTGCTGTGCTGAAGCCCGGCAAGTTAGCCCCGCGGCTTTAGCCCGGGGCCGGGCTAAGGAGCCGTGCTGTGGGACGCCTGCTCCCTGGCCCCGCGGCTTCAGCCCGGGGCATTACTCATGTTCAACACTTTACATGAACCACCCCACTCGGGCTGGGCCTACACCCATAAGGGCATAGCCCGCAGGCCCTCACTCCCTGGGCAGGCATACGTAAAAAGTGGCTCCCTGTCCCGGCCTGCTGCTGGCCCATATTTTGCCATGGTGGCGGGTTACGATGCGGTAGGCATTGGCCAGGCCAATGCCAGTACCGGGAAACTCGGCTTCCCCGTGCAGCCGTTTAAACACGCGGAAGAGCTTTTCCTTATAGGCTTCATCAAAGCCTACGCCGTTGTCGCGGATAATATAAGTCACGTCCTTCTCGTTTTCTTCGGCCCGAATTTCAATGATGGCCAGGGGTTCTTTGCTGGTATATTTTACCGCATTGGACAGCAGGTCGTAAAACAACTGGTTGAGCAGCAGGCTGTCGCCTTTGATTGCAGGTAGGGGAGCGATGCGCAGCTCGATGTTGCGGCCGGGATTTTCTTTGCGCAGCAGGTTGAACTTGCGGCGTACCAGCAGGTCCATGTCGATATATTCTCTCCGGATTTCTTTCCGGCCAATGCGCGAATACTGCAACAGGTCCTCTATTTGCTGGCTGAGTTTAACGGCGGCCTGTGAGATGTATTCCACAAAATCCCGTGCCTCATGGTCGAGTATGTCGGCCGAGCGCTTCATGAGAAAGCGGGAATACCCATTGATGTGCCGTAGGGGTGCTCGCAGGTCGTGTGAAATGGAGTAAGCAAAGTTTTCCAACTCCTCATTGGAAGCCTGGAGTTCGGCAGTGCGCATGGCAATGCGGTTTTCCAGTTCCTGGTTGAGGGCCTGAATTTCTTCCTGGTAAATTTTCAGGGCTGTGATATCCAACTGGGTACTGATGAGCCGCAGGGGCCTGCCATCTTTGTCCCACTGTACTACTTCCCCCTGCTCAATGATCCACTTGCAGCTGCCTTTATGGGTAATGATCCGCAGCTCCGCCCGGAAGCTGGACTGGCTGCCCTGCAAACAGCTATTGCTAATTCTGCGCAGCTTCTGCTGGTCGTCGGGGTGTACATAGCTTCTCCAGTCCTGAATGTTTTGGATGGCTTCGGGCTCCACCTCCAGGAAGTCGGCCCATTCCCGGTTTACATACACCCTGCCTGAAGGAATGTCCCAGTCGCATATTCCCACCGAGCCGCTTTTGAGGGAAAGGCGCAGGCGTTCTTCGCTGATTTTGAGTTGTTGTTCGGTTTTTTTGCGCTGAATAAACTGTCCCAGCTGTTTGCCAATCACTCCAAAGGTGTTGAGAATGACTTCCTCAAAGTTGTGCGGTTCGCTGTACAACAGGCACATCACGCCCAGCACCTTTTGGTCCAGCACCACGGGGATGGCAATAGCCGACTGAATGGCTGCCGAAAGGAGCAGCTGAGCCCGGTGGCACTGGTGGGAACTATCTATATAACTCAGCCATTGGATTTGCCCGTTGGCCCAGGCAGTGCCCACTATGCCTTCGCCGGGGCGGTAGTGGAAAGTAGCTGCCCGCTTTTGTACGCGTTCGAGCAGGGCATTGCCGGGTTCGCAGTATGAAATGCTGTTTTCCAGAATTTCCTCAGAGTAATCGGGTTCCCAATACTCTGCCAGTTTCAGCTTAAAGTGGCTGCCCATTTCCTCTAGTATGCGTTTGATGGCCACAGAAACTTCCTCACTGCTGGAAAGGATTTTGGTCACATTGTGTTCAATTTGCTGAAAAACTTCCGTTCGTCTGCGGGTGAGGTAGCTGCCGATATTATTGGCAGTATGTTTGAGCAATTCCACTTCGCTTTCGGTCCATTCACGGCCGTAGGTGCAGTCATCAAAGCCAATAAAGCCCCAAAACTGGTCCTGCACCATAATGGGTACAACCAAAAGAGACAAAATGCCCTGAGAGTGGAGCAGCTCCTGCTCAGAGGAGGGAAAGTCGGCAGTAAGTCCCTTAATTTCTATGCCTTTGCTGAGGTATTCCACCCATCTGCTAAAGCCTGCCTCGCGGTAGGAAACGTGCCGGAGGGCGGGGTTTTGGACCTGGGGCTCAATTTGGCTACGGGTAACTTCATACTTCTGCGAGGTATAGAGTTCCCCGCTAGGGTGGGTAAAATTTTCAAAGAGGTAGGCCCGGTCGGCCTGGCAGGCCCGCAGGATTTCCCTCAGGGCGCAGCTCACGGCCTTTTGAAAGGTGTTTTGTATCACCAGTTGGGTATTGGCCGCATTGATGCCCTGAAGAATTTGTTCCTGCCGCACGAGCTGCTTCTGCACCTGTATTCTTTCGGAGATGTCGGTACTGACCACCAGAGCCTGAGGGTTCTTTCGTTTATCTTCCGGGAAAGCGGCATTGAGCAGCACATCAATGATGCTGCCATCCTTTTTCACAAGCTGGCAATGCAGGTTTTTCAGGCTTCGGTTTTTGAGTAATTTGGGCAAAAACAGCTTCCGGGCATACTGGCGGTACTCTTCTGTAAGAAAGGTGGTACAGGGGCGCCCCAAAATCTCATCCCTGCTGTAGCCCATTACCTCCAGCCAGTAGTCGCTTACTTCGGTTACCAGGCCCTGCTCATCTATGGAGTGCAGCATGACCGGGGTATGATGGTAGATGTCCCGGTATTTTTGGGCACTGGCTTGTGCAGATGAAAAGGGCTGACATTGCTGATGCAGCAACTCCAGTTGCCGAAACATTTCTCCCATCAGTTGGAGCTGCTCGTTGGGTTGCTGGCTGAGCAGCTGCAGGTAGGCGTTTGAGCTTTTTGTGAGTTTGAGGGCATTTATTCTGTTTCGGATACTTTTTTTGAGGATATCCGGGGGTAAGTCTGGCAAGGGAAAGTCGAACTGGTTTTGAAGGTAACGGTAAATTTTTTTCATACGCCTACTTTTCATTACCCATCATAGATCGGCAAACCGGGTAACACTGGAATATTGATGGAGCGAATACATGGCTGCATACCTCAGCAGTTTGGCAGCCAGGCGCAGCAGCACGAGCAGCTGTTGTACCCCAAAGAGCAGAAAGATCATCAGGCCGGTATCAGCTGCTGATTCGCTTTGCAGGTACAATGATAAGGAGAATATACCATAAATGAAAAATCCGACCAAAATGTATAAACCCGCAGCAGAAAAAAAATGGGTCTTTATCCAAAAAATGCTGCTGGGCAAGGCCTTCCTCACCGATACGCCAGCCTGCACCATCTCCAGCCGGGCCCGGTCGCCCAGGGCCCACAGCAGGGGAATGAGCAGCAGGTGAAGCCCTGCACCTGCAAATAGCTTATTGAACAAGCCCACTTCATTGCGTATCTGGTCCATACCAGCCGAAAGCGCCAAAAAAAATGGGGCATAACACAGGCCTGCCAGTAGCAGGTGAAGCAGCCCCAGTAGGATGCCCAGCCCCAGAAAGGGCCCAAACCAGCGGATGCCCCCCCGAAAGAAGGCGCCCGCTGTGCTGCGTTCTTTGACCAGGCAGTGCATACAGCCGGCACTCAAAAAGATGCCCAGCAGCAGGTAAAACGGCAGCATCCACTGTATTTGTGCCAGCAGGGCAGAAAAAATATCTCCATGCGCATTCAGAAAATCGGCGATGACGGTATAGTTGAAGCCCGGCAGCAGCTTGTCGATTTCCAGGGAGTGACCCACTGCCGCCGTGATGGTGGCATAAAAAGGCAGTACCAGTAGCAAGGCCAGCCCCAGCATGAGCAGGTACATGTACAGCAGCAGTTTGCGGTACTGAAGGGTGAGACGGAGGGCGTGAAGCAATGCGTGGATGAGGGTCATATATGAGGAAACCGTTTGCCGGAGCAGATGTAAGATTTTTGCCTAAAATTAACGAAAAATGCGCAGAAGCAAAAACGCTGCGGCGGCCCTGAACTCAAGAAGGAAAGCGGCAGCCGGCCCGCTGCCAGGCCCGGGCGGGCAAAAAATGCGGCAGCGGATCCGCTGCCGGGGCAGGCCCCCCATCCTGAGGCGCTCTATTGGAGCGGGACTTTTTACCATTTCCTTTCTGATTCTGACTTTTAGCCTGCTGTACCTACCCAGAAGCAGGGGCATTTAGTACATTTACTTAGCATATACACCCCATGGCCAGACGCTGCAGGGGCCTGGCGGCAAGGTAGCTGCCGGGCAGTATCCAGCCGGACTCAGCAAGTGGCATTTTTCAGGGGTATGACCTATGCAAGAAATTGATATTTATTTAACTAGAAATTACATAAAAATATAGCATATCATGAATCTCCAAGTTATGAACCAAGCAATGATCAAACCGGTGGCACTCTGCATCTTTCGCAAGCAGGACGAGATTCTGGTCGCCGAGCAATATGATGCCCGCAGGCAGCAGCCTTACTACATTCCGCTGGGGGGCACGCTGGAGCCGGGCGAATATAGCTGGGAGGCCGTGCGGCGCGAAATTAAGCAGGAGTTGGGCGAGGACATCAAGAACCTGACTTTTCTGGGGCCAACCGAGAGCATAGAGAGGCAAGGCGGTGAGCTGAACCACCAGATCATATTCATGTTTGAAGGGGAGTTTACCAACAGGAAGGTGTACCGCCAGCAGGAGCTGATCGGTCGTGGCAACAACGGCCACAGCCTGCGGGCGGTGTGGAAGCCCCTTTCGGAATTTAAGCGCAAAAAGGCCACCCTCTATCCCAGCGGCTTGCTGGAGTTTCTCAGCAGCCAGGAGGACGAAGGCTTTGACTGAGGCAGGGCAGCATGGGCGCATTCCGGCATTTTTTTCTTGCGTAATACCCCACAACTCCCTACTTTTGTATCCCCTCAATACCCATGAGGGGTTTTCGTTCTTTGCCCGAGTGGCGAAATTGGTAGACGCGCTGGATTCAAAATCCAGTGGTGGCAACACCGTGTGGGTTCGAGTCCCTCCTCGGGTACTTCTTAGGAACGCTCAAAAAATAAAAGTTCATTTTCGCGTTTCTTAGCTTACACCCCCTGTCCCTTATGGGCAGGGGGTGTTTGTGTTTTAAGGGGAGATAAAAATTTGGCCGGGAGCTGATTTTTTGCCTCCAGGGAATTATATTTACCTTTTTCACATGACGGGACTTTATACATGCAACACACCAAAATTACCCTCTCCCAACTCGAATCTTTCCTCCTCAAAGCCGCTGATATCTTGAGGGGAAAAGCGTGAACTGGTGAGCCTGGTGGAATAACGCTGGGCTAAATACGCCGCCGTGAGCAGAAATGAGCTGGAAAAGTCCCGTGTGGAAGTGCTGAATAGATGGAATGAATTTTTGGCTGCTTTCAATTATCTGTAGGCATGGACATATCAAACAGTTACCAGGCGCTGATTGATCAAATCAGGCAAACCTATATTCAGGGAAAGACCACTGCCATCCGGGCAGTTCGCAGGCAGTTGGTGCTCACCTACTGGGCAATCGGCAAACACATCGTGGAATATGAACAGCACGGCAATGAAAAAGCCGAATATGGGTCCAAAATTCTAAATAGACTTTCACGGGATTTGTCACACCAATTGGGGAAAGGATTTGATCGTAGTAGGTTGATTTACATGCGTTTATGCTATTTGTGCTATCCGAATATTGAAAGCTTGTCACACCAGTTGACGTGGTCGCACTATGTGGAATTGTTAAAAATTGACAACGAACTCGAGCGCAGTTTTTATGAAAAACAAGCCATACGGGAAGGGTGGACGGTGCGGGAATTGAAGCGGCAAAAAAAGTCTGCGCTTTTTTTGAGGCTGGCAGCTTCGCAGGATAAGCCGGGCATTTTGAAGTTGGCGAAACAGGGAAAGCTCATCGAAAAGCCCGAAGACCTGCTCCGGGACCCTTATGTGTTTGAGTTTCTCAAAATCACCGAACCCTATCATCTTTCCGAGAAAGCTCTGGAAACCCGCCTGATCGACAATTTGCAGGCTTTTCTGCTGGAACTGGGAAAAGGCTTTGCCCTCCTGGGCAGGCAGTACCGCATTACCATCAACAATGAACACTTTTACGTTGACCTGGTTTTTTATCACCGTTTTTTGCGATGCCACGTATTGATCGACCTTAAAATAGATGCCGTAAAACACTACGACATTGGACAAATGAACATGTACCTGGGCTATTTTGCCAAAGAAGAATACTTCGAAGGCGACAACCCCCCCATAGGGATGATCCTCAGCCGGAAAAAAGACGAACTGCTGGTAGAATACGCCACCTATGGCATGAACAGCCAACTCTTCGTCTCCAAATACCAGCTTTACCTGCCCAATGAGCAGGAATTGCGGGCAGAACTGGAGCAAATTCTGTCCCTGGAGGCGGGTAAATGAATTAGGTGAATGGCTAGTTGTTTTAAATAATCAACAGGATGAGCTTGAAGGCTTATTGCACCTCTACTTAATCCCAAACGAATAGAGGATAGCTGAACCTTCCATGGCCGAAGCCCTTGTGTTCATTTCTCACCTCACCCACAGTTCTTCTTCCGTTCTTACCTGATCGCGCAGGGCGGGGTGCAGCATGCTGAGCCGGTCTTCGCGTATGGCCGTGCCGGCAAAGCGCCTGTGCTGGATGAAGTCGCCCAGGCGGATGGTGGCTTCGTGGTATTCGATGTGGGGTTTTACTTTGATTTGGAGAAAGAGGGTGGCCACGGCAGCATAGGGCACCATGGTGAGCAGGTGAGCAGGTTTGTTGCGGCTGGGGTTGTACCAGATGAGGCGGATAAAGCGCACTTTGAAAAAGGGGCGGGAGTCGCGGTAGGAAAAACCTTCTTCCACCACCAGGTCCACCACCCGCTGCACCGACTGCTCCACAATTTCGGAAATTTCTTCTTCGGCATACTGGCCCGATGACATTTCTTCCAGCTCGAGCAGGTCATACACCAGGTCTTCGTAGAGGTAGCTTTTGCGGGGGTTGTGGGGGTGCAGGCCAGCGAAGAGCTTTTTTTTCATTCCCTCCACAATGCCCATAACCATGCCCTGGTGGTGGCTGCTGAGTTGAGGGGGCAGCACGGCCTGCAGCAGGGGCAGATTGATGCGGTGGTAGAGGTCGATGCGGTAGAGGGTGGTACCTCTGAGCAGCTCGCGGTTGGGCTGGTAGCGCACAGAGGGGATGGCCTTCTTACGTTTTTTGACGTAGATGTATCCGGGCTCCTCCTCGGCAGGTCCAGCCACGTTGTCCGACTGAGCCTTAGCCAGATGAGGGACACCAAGCATACAAAGCAGTATCAGGCTTGCCAGGTAATTCATGATCAGTTACACAATATGTAGTAATTCTCGCAGTAACTGTGCTTCATAGGCTGTTGAGGAAAATTATAGTTGGGAGGTTTAAAAGTACAAAAAAAGTGCTAAAAAGCCCTATTTAAAGTAAATCTTTGTGGCGCCGTTGCCAAAGCGGCGCAGGTCGGCCTGTTCAAATCGTTCTACATAAGGGAGTTGATGCAGGCGTTTGTGCACCTCTTTTCGCAGCACACCTTCGCCTATGCCGTGGATGACGATCATAGAGCGGTAGTTTTCGCTCAGGGCGTCGGACAGGCCTTTTTCCAGTGCCTCGAGTTGCAGCTTGAGTATGGCCGAGGGGGCCATTTCCCAGGGGCGATCCGCGAGGCTTTCGGCGTGCAAGTCCACAATTTTTTCCTCTTTGTACACCACGTCGCTGGCTTTGACGCGCGCAAATTCACTTTCTATGCGGAGCTTGCGTTCGGCTTCGTTGGCTTGTTCAGTCAGGGAAAACACCCATGCTTTTTTGCCCAGGGCATCAATGTAGCGCATTTTTTCTGCAAAACGGCCTTTGTTCCAGCTGATTTCCTGGGTGTACAGCCGGTGGGGGTGCCCTTTCCCGGGAGAGAAAGGCAGTACCTGCCAGTAAAACGCCTTGATCTGCCTCAGGCGGGCTTCGTCCAGGGTGAAGAGCGTTTGCACCTGTCCGGCATCAACCTGGCCGCAAGCCTGCCCGCTGTACTTGTGCTTTTCGCGCAGGTAGCAGGTATAGACAGCCTGGGCAATGGTAGGATTAATGATCATACAGGTATATTGTTGGTCTTGCTCCTGCCCAATGGCCATGCTGAGGCTGAATATGCCGTCTTTGGCCATGCCAGAGCGGGCCGGAGAGCTACTTCCCTTATTTGGTGCCGGTTTTTCGGTTTTGGTAACCGACAAGTAGCGATTTTCTGTTTCATCTATGGCAATGAGTTCGCTAACGTGCATTTCTACGGGGAAGTCGTCGCCCAGGTCCACTTCCACATGGGTGCGGTCGATGAGGGCGGTAACGACGCCCTCGCCGGTTTCATGTAAAAATCGCACCCGTTGCCCTATTCTGAAATTCATGCGTTCCCTGTTATTGGCAGCAAAGGTAAACTTTTTCAGCTTGTGGTAAAAGCTGCTAATATCATGCCGGAGCAAAGGAGGCAAATCTCACGTGCAGGCCTGTCATTCGTCGTCGCTGGATGCCGGCTTGTTCAGGATGAGTGCCAACTGGGGCTGCAGGGCATGGAGCTCGGCTTTGAGCTCAGCCAGGCGCAGGTAGGCGTCTTGTCCGGGGCGCTGGTCGGCGCGGCGGAGCATAGCGGCCAGGTAGCGTATCTGGTCGAGCAGCATGGGGGGCATGTAACGGCCTTCGGCCGTTACGAGCCGGTCCTCAATGCGGGCCAGTTGCTCATCTTCAGCCAGGGCGGCCTTGTCTTTCTTTTTATGTTCGAGCACCTTTTTGAGCTGGTCGCGGCGGTCTTTGACCTTGGCCAGCAGCTGACGTGCTTCACTTTCGAGCTCCCGTATTTGCAGGCTCAGGGCCTCCTGCGCCTGCAGGTCGGCCAGGCTGACACCGGCGGCTTGCACACGGGGGTCCATGCGCACCTCCAGGTTTTGTTCCAGCACCTGCTCATTTACGGTGAGGCGCAGGCGGTAGGTGCCCGGGCTCACCATTGGACCGCCCCGGTCGGTGCCGTTGGGCGTCCAGCTGCCGCGGTGGCGCAGGTCCCAGCGGAAGCGGTGGAAGCCCCGCCCGCTCCTGAGCAGGGCGGCCGGAGGCACAGGCCTGAAACCCGTAGCCATGTCGGGCCCGCTTTCGGCCCCGGAATCAGCTTTTGCCGCGCCCTGGGTAAAGCTCCTCACCACTTCTCCGGCAGGGTTGAGGATGTCGAGCCGCAGCTGCTGCACGGAGTCGGGAAGAAAAAAGTCAATGTCGGCAGCTACCGCTGGAAAGGCAGGTATGGCGCTGCTATTTCTGCCTCCCCAGTACCGCATGCGGTAGGCATCTCTGGGCTTGAACAAATGGGCAGTGGTTTGGGTTTGAGGGCTCAATTGGTGCAGGGGGCTGAGGTTGTCCATGATCCAAAAGCCCCTGCCCATGGTGGAGAGCACCAGGTCTTTTCGGTGTACTTTGATGTCGGTAACAGGAGTAATGGGCAGGTTTTGCTGGAATGAATGCCAGTTTTTTCCATCGTCCATAGAAATGAAGAGGCCGTACTCCGTGCCGGCATAGAGCAAGCCTTCGCGCTGGGGGTCTTCGCGCACCACGCGCACGGGAAAATCGGCCGGAATGCCGTTGGTGCCGGTGGTGAGGCGTTGCCAGCTCTGACCGAAGTCGGTGGTTTTGTACAGGTAGGGCTGCCAGTCGCCCAGCTGGTAGCGCAGCACGGCAATGTAGGCTTTGCCTTCGCGGTGGGGGGAGGGTTCCACACAGTCCACCCTGCCGCCGGGCGGCAGGTCGGGAGGCGTTACCTCCTGCCAGTGCTGCCCGCCGTCCTGGGTGAGGTGCACCGGGCCGTCGTTGGCTCCTACCCAGATGAGGCCTTCCTTGAGGGGCGACTCCCGTATGGCGTAAATGGTGCTGTAAAACTCCTCTCCGGTGATGTCGCGGGTGATGGGAAAACCCGAAATCACCTGGGTTTCGGGCGTAAAGGCCGTGAGGTCGGGAGAAATGGTTTCCCAGTGCTGGCCGTCGTCGGTGGTTTTATGTACAAACTGCGAAGCGTGATAGACCACATCGGGCTTGTGGGGGGATACGTGTATGGGCGATACGCGCTGAAAGCGATACTTCAGGTCTTTGGGGTTTTGGCCGTACATGTTGGCCGCTCCCACGTAGTACTGCATTTCCTGGCCGGTGAGTTTGTTGTACACCCCAAAGCGCCCTTTACAGTTGCTATACACGATGTTGGGGTTGCCGGGTTTGGGCACGGCCGGGCCGGTTTCGCAGCCGCCCACCGAGAGCCAGTAGGAATCGGGCCCTGCAGGGGCAGGGTAGGGGGGCAGGGAGGGCACGGCAATGGTGCTGTTGTCCTGCTGGCCGGCATACAGCCAGTAGGGAAACTGCTCGTCCACCTCCACCTGGTAGAGCTCTGCCGTGGGCTGGTTGTGCTGGGTGGACCAGCTCTTACCGCCGTCCTGGGTGATGTTGGCCCCACCGTCATTGGATTGTATGAAGAGGTTGGAGTTGTGCGGATTGATCCACATGTCGTGGTTGTCGCCGTGGGGCACCCGCATGGACTTCCACTTTTTTCCGCCATCCTCCGACTTGAAGAAGCGCGTGGCCATGACATAGACCACCTCGGGCTGGTTGGGGTCGGCTTCCACATTGCAGTAATAAAAGGGGCGGTCGAGCAATTCCTTTTTGGTGCTTACCAGCTCGAAGCTTTTGCCGCGGTTGTGCGATACGTACAGGCCCCCCTCGCCCGGGGGAGCCTCAACCAGGGCATATAGGCGGTCGGGGTCGGCGGGGGTCACAGCCAGGTCGATTTTGCCGATCAGGCCTTTGGGCAGGCCTTTTTCCAGCTTTTTCCAGCTTTTGCCCAGGTCGGTGGATTTGTAAATACCGCCCGTTTTTTCGCCCCCGCTGATGATGGTCCAGGGCTTTCGTTCGGCCCGCCAGAGGGTAGCGTAGAGGGTGTTGGGGTCGTCGGGGCAAAATTCCAGGTCGGCGGCGCCCACGGTGTCGGAGTGGAAGAGTACCTGCTCCCAGCTGGCGCCGCCGTCCAGGCTGCGGTACACGCCCCGCTCTTTGTTGGGGGCAAATGCGTTGCCGATGGCGGCTACAAACACCACTTCGGGGTACTGGGGATGGATGAGCACGGCGCCGATCTGCCCGGCTTTTTCCAGGCCCGCAAACTGCCAGCTTGCCCCTGCATCCGTCGATTTATATACCCCCTTGCCACTGATGACATTGGAGCGTATGCCATCCGAGCCGGTGCCTACATAGAGGGTGTTGGGGTCGGAGGGGGCAACGGCTATGGCGCCAATGGAGGGGGTGGCAAAATAGCCGTCGGATATGTTGTGCCAGCTCAGGCCAAAATTTTCCGTTTTCCATACGCCCCCGCCGGTGGCCCCCATGTAAAAGGTGCCGGGCTCATCGGGTACCCCGGCCACGGCCGTTACCCGGCCTCCGCGCTTGGGGCCGAGGTTGCGGTAGGTAAAGGCGGCCAGCATGCTGCTGTCCGGTGCCAATTGGGGGAAAGCATCCTGGCCCACGAGCAACAAAACGGCCAGGCTGATGAAGGAGAGGGAAAGCTTATTCATATCCTGCTGGTTTGGAGTTTTTCGCAGGGAAAGATACAAAAAAATGGAAAGCAAAACAGCTACAAACCATTAGATTCCGGTATGGCAGCCATGACCCAAACTCCAATTTGGTCATTGTTCTGTGGGCCACCATCCGGAATCCTCAGATGAAGGTTTCTCCTTTAAATAAGAGCATAAGGGCCAGGAAGGTCTGGCGGTAAGTACGTTGGGAGGTAAATAAGTAACGGCATTTTTTTCGGAAAATTCGATTTTGAGCAACATTTTTTTGGAACATTCAAAGATTACGGATATTGACACGAGCTGTGCAAGCGTACTTCCCCGGGCAGCATTTGGCGGCGGCGCTTTGGAAACTAACAGTTGTTAGCTAACTTTGTGCTGCTTGCTTAATCAAACACAGATGTCAGAAACCACCCCTACTCCCCGTGCCGTACTGGACCACATGATGCGGCACGACCACTTTAGCCGGTGGATGGGCATAGAAGTGCTGGACATAGCAGCCGACTACTGTAAGCTGCGCATGCAGGTCAGGCGGGAGATGCTCAATGGCTTTGGCATTGTACACGGGGGCATTACCTTTGCCCTGGCCGACAGCGCCCTGGCCTTTGCCTGCAATTCCGACGGCAGGCTCAGCCTGGCCCTGGACCTGAGCATCAGTTATCCCCGTGCAGCCCGCGAGGGCGAAGTGCTCACGGCCGAAACCAGCCTGCGAAACAAGGCCCGCAAAACGGCTTTGTACGATGTGTTGGTACACAACCAGGCCGGTGAGGCGGTGGCTTTGTTCCGGGGAACGGTTTACCGCACTTCCCGCAAGGTGATGGAGGGGTGACAGGTCGGAGCGAAGCGGAGACTCCTTTAAGGAGATGCCGGATGCAGGTAACAGGTGATAAGGAGATGCAGGATGCAGGTCACAGGATGCAGGTCACAGGATGCAGGATGCAGGATGCAGGTCACAGGATGCAGGTTGGAGGCTGGAGCGCAGCGGAAGTCCCACAAGGGGATCACAGGGATTGCTACTTGCATCTTGCCACTTGCATCCTGCACCCTGCAACTTTTGTCAAAAAGAAAACGAAACTCGCAATATGATGACGAAGAAACTCGCAAATTTTGCAATGGGACAGTGGCTTCCGCATGCGGGAGCGGGCATTTCCCAGTATGATGCCATTACGGGTGAGATCATCAGCACCTGTGGCAGCGAGGGGCTGGATTTTGGAGAGATGATGGACTACGCCCGCAGGGTGGGCAACCCCAACTTGCGGCGGCTGAGCTTTCAGCAGCGGGGGCTGATGCTGAAAGCGCTGGCTTTGTTTCTGCACGAACGCCGCAAAAGCTATTACCCCATCAGCTACCGCACGGGTGCCACCAAAGGCGACAGCTGGATCGACATAGACGGGGGCATCGGCACCCTCTTTGCCTATGCCAGCCTGCGCAGGCAGTTTACCAATGCTGCCTTCCATGTGGATGGAGATGCGGCGGTGTTGTCGCGCAAGGGCGGCTTTATCGGGCAGCACATCATGGTGCCCCGGCGGGGGGTGGCCGTGCATATCAATGCCTTCAACTTCCCGGTGTGGGGCATGCTGGAAAAGTGTGCGGTCAACTGGCTGGCGGGCATGCCCGCCATCGTAAAGGCAGCCGAACCCACCTCCTTTCTCACCCAGGCCATGGTAAAAGACATTATCGCCTCGGGCATTTTGCCCGAAGGAGCCCTGCAGCTGATCTGCGGCCCCGGGGAGGGCATACTCGAACCCCTCAACTCCCAGGATGTGGTGACCTTTACCGGCTCGGCTGAGACGGGCCGCATGCTCAAGGCCCATCCCAACATCATTGCCCAGGCCATTCCCTTCAACATGGAAGCCGACTCGCTCAACTGTGCCGTGCTGGGCCGGGATGCGGAGCCAGGTACGCCTGAGTTTGAGCTGTTTGTGAAAGAAGTGCGCAGGGAAATGACGGTCAAATGCGGGCAAAAGTGTACGGCCATACGGCGGATCATTGTACCCGAAGACCGCATGGAAGCGGTTCAGCAGGCCCTTACGCAGCAGCTGGCCAAAACCACCATTGGCAGCCCGGCCCGGGAAGAGGTGCGCATGGGGGCCCTGGTGAGCAAGGACCAACTGCAGGAGGTAAACCTGCGGCTGCAGGAGCTGCTCGCTGAAAACGAGCTGGTGTATGGCGGGCCGCAGGCCGAGTTTGAGGTCATAGGTGCAAAACGCCAAGCGGGTGCCTTTATGGCTCCCACCCTCTTGAGAAATGAACGTCCCTTTGAGCGCCTGGCCGCGCATGAGGTGGAAGCATTCGGGCCTGTGAGCACCCTCATGCCCTACAAAGAGCTGGAGGAAGCCATTGCACTGGCCCAAATGGGCAAGGGCTCCCTATGTGCGTCCATTGCCACCTTCGACCGGGATATTGCCCGCGAGTTTGTGCTGGGAGCTGCCTCCCACCACGGTCGCATCCTGGTGCTCAACCGCGAGAGTGCACCCGAAAGCACCGGCCATGGCTCGCCCATGCCTGCGCTGGTACATGGCGGGCCCGGCCGCGCCGGCGGCGGCCTGGAGCTGGGCGGGCTACGGGGCATTAAACACTACCTGCAAATCTGTGCCGTACAGGGACACCCCACCGACATCAGCCACATTGGCGGCGTATTCCAGCAGGGAGCCGAGTACCGGGAGTCGCCCGTACACCCCTTTCTCAAACACTTCGAAGAACTGCAGGTGGGCGACACCATTTTTACCCACAAACACACGGTCACCGAAGCCGACATTGTGAACTTTGCCAATGTGAGCGGCGACCATTTCTATGCCCACACCGACGAAACCTCCCTGGAGGGCACCCTGTTCGAAAAGCGCGTGGCACACGGCTATTTTGTGCTGGCCAAGGCGGCCGGCCTGTTTGTGGAGCCCCGCAAAGGGCCGGTCCTGCTCAACTACGGCATCGAAAGCTGCCGCTTTACCAAACCCGTGTATCCCGGTACCACCATTGGGGTGAGGTTTACCGTAAAGGAAAAAATCGACCAGGAAAAACGCAGCGAAGACGACATCGCCAAGGGCATCGTCAAATTTCTGGTGGATGTATATGACCAGGAAGGCGAAACCGTGGCCATCGCCACCATTCTGACCATGGTGAAAAAGTTGAATCAGGAGTAGGGGGATCGTCCATAGCAGGCAGTTTCATCTCTCATACGCCCGGCGCGAATGTGGACGGGGGAACCAAAGCGAGCTGATGGCTTACAGCCCACCAGCTCGCTTAGGGGCTGCCGCGCAGCGGGGCGTTCTTCTGGTGTCCAGTTAGGCTGGAAGTGCTTCTATTTGCTGCTTCCAATTGTTGTGTTCTTTACTTTTTTTCAAAAAAATAGTAATCAAATGATTCATCCCTTTAAGGGAAAAACTTGTTTGCCCAATGCAGCGCGCGGGGCCTCCCACAACCGGTGGGCAAACGGCCAGCCCTCTGTGGGAGTCGCGCAGGCGTCCGGCTGCGCCGGGCTTGCTAAACCCGCATAAACATCTTTTAGATGTCACCTTGAGGTTGGGCGG
>RFHT01000835.1 GCA_003696835.1 Bacteroidota bacterium | reverse complement strand
GTGGTTGACAAAAACAAAGTTTCATGTATGCATGCTCAATGAAGGCACTATTGGGGTATTCCCCCTTTTTTGCAGCAGGTATATGCTGAATAGATACTTATTTTTTTCTGCTCACAGGAAGCTCAGGCGGGGCTATCTATCATTCGGCTGCAATACTGCAATCCTCCCCAAGCCTCTGCCTGGGCATTGAATGGCCACCAAATGATTTGATTTTTGGCACAAAGCAGGTATTTCCGCTGAGCAGATTGCGGGCTTCTTTGGCATAGAGGGGGAAGAGGTGCAGCGCCATTTGAGCACAACTAACTGAGGAAGCTCAGAAAATGGCTGCTCCATTTTGCCAGAAAAAAATTCAGGTGGGAAAAAGCGTACTTAAAAAAGCCCGCACCTCCTCTTGTTTATTCCGGGAGAGCTGCGGACCCATGAGGTAGTATGTTTCACGCATACCTGCCATGATTGAGCCCAGTAAAGCAGGGGCCGTGCGGGCCTGGGCGGCATCTATCAGCTGTTGCTGCGCAGCCTGCTGTACCTCCCGCTCAATAAAATCCAGATAGGCCAGATGGAGCTCCTGCATGCGGCTACGGTTGTGGGCATCGCGCGTCACCGATGCCAGCAGCCCGTAGTAAATGCTCCATTCCTTGCGATTTACTTTGTGAAGCATACATACCCAGTCGAGCAGGGCGTTCCACCTCTCACGGGCATCGGATATCTGCTCAAGTTGATGGGGGATGAGCGATTTGAATTTTTCCAGTGCATAATCGGCAAAAGCCAGGGTGATCTCTTCTTTACTGCTGAAATAGTGGATCAACAAACTGGGATTTACCTCCATTCTAAGGGCAACCTTGGCAATTGAAGTTCCTTCAATGCCTTCTTCTTTCATCACTTCAAAAAAATTCTGCAGAATTTCTTTCCTCCGCACATTTGCTTTACTTTTTCTGCCCATGCTTATCCGTTCAGGTTTGTTAGAAAATTTAACACCCTAGTTAAAGAGAAAAACCGTTCACATCAATCAGCACAAATACGGATTTTACATGCAAGACCTGCGTAAAATACGTAGGTATTTCTCGCAAATGAGGCCTTTTTCGTTGTTTGGATGGCTCCAAAGTGCCATCAGCCACCCCGGGAAGCAACTGATGGCATTTCGCGTGCTATGCTTTTGTACTCAATGTTGTACAATAAAAGCCCCCTGACTTATTGGGTCCGTAGCAGCATTCACATAATCTTGCCGGTAGCTTTGTGCCTCCAGGCTGTCGTTCCAGGCGCCATATACCACCGCGTACAGCCTGCGGTTGTTCACCACCTTGGGTCGGATAAAGGTTGGTGCTCCGGGATGCTGGGGCGGCAAAGTCTCTGGCTCTTTTTTCGGCCTGGCAAAGGCTCGTAAAGGCAAACACCTGTACCCCCCAGCGGTTGGCGGGCTGAGGTTCATAATCGAGTGAATAGCTCTGGTTGTTTTGGAGCCTGTCCGAAAGGTAGGCACAGCCCGTTTCTTTGGCCCTGGGCAGCCCCAGGGGTGCGGGCTCGTTCACCTGGGCGTAAGAGACCTCTACCGCCGGAGTTATGGCGACCCGGGGCGGGCGTGAGGGTGCTGCCTCCAGGGCATATTGCTGCTCAAACTGGTCCAGCTTTGCGCTCAGGGCTTCATATTTGCTGTTGGTTGCATCTATTTCCTCCCTGAGGCGTGCAATTTCGCGCTGCAAAAAGCGGTTCAGTTCCTGCTTGGTAAAGAGTTCCTGCTCTAAGTCCTCCTTCTGGTGCAACAGTTTTTGGTTTTCGCGTTGCAGTTCATTAAGTTTTACCTCCAGTCTTGCCAGCTCTTGCCGAAGCTGCTTTTTACTTTGCGCTTGTGATACAGAAATCATCAGGAATGAAAAGATGATCCAAAAAATGGCAGGCACGAGGTGCTTCATACGAATAGGGATTAAATGACAGAATTATCGCCATCAAAACTACGCTAATCCCTATTTTTTACATCATTAATTTTCCGAATGTTCTAACATATCACCTTTGGATGCGTTCATCAATCACACTTACGCCGGGGTATTTGGCCATAGGAAACTGAAAATCAGCCTCTTTGAAGCCCTGATTGATGCGGATATTGGAAAATGTAAAGGTATAAGCCCCCTGGTTTTCAAAGAGAAGTATAATTTTTAGAACGAGGCGATTTTCAGCGTCCACCCATACCTTGGCTTTCTGGTAGGAGGAGCCCGCCATGCTCCGAAAAAGCAGCACGTCGCATAGTTTGCCATTGATTCTTTCCCTGCCTTCGTAGCGGGGCTCGCGGCCTTTGCGAAATACCTGAAAAGGCATGGCAATGCCTACTTCGGGCTCATACTCTTTGATGACTACCTCTTTGAGCTCGCTGAAGTAATACCAGCGCACATTGCCATCGCAATACACCCGCGGGTCGGGCAGGCTCACCACGTACATGCCATCGCTGTAAATGAGTGAACCCTTGAGTACGGGGTGCTGCTCACCCGGGTAGGAGAGCTGATAAGTGAAGTCGGCGGCGAAATCTTTGATCTGGTCCTGTTTGGTACGGGCTTCCTGTATAATGCGGTCGATGTCATTGGGAGGCCGTTTGGGGGGTAATAGCGGGGAAGCAAGGCTGGCAACGGCAGTCAGGCAGATGCACAGGCAGGCATACACCACAGTTCGGGGGAGAGTCCTGAGCAAGTATTGATACATGGAATTACAAGGCTTTAGGTGTACAATGATACAAAAAAAAAATAGAAAAGTGTCATTCTGGGAACAATTATTCGAAAATCGAAATATGTACTTCTGCTTTAAGCTTTTGTGCGGGGAGACGAATAGGCCTGAAGGAATGCAAGGGCATCTTTCTTGGCTTAAAAGCAAGTTTTTAGGTTTTGGCCAAAGCAAGTATCCACTCTGCAATGGTTTCCAGCGCAATGGGTGCCATGGTTTCTTCTATTTGGGCGTATTCAGTGGGGGCGCCAGTCTCTGCTGTTTGGAAGAGGTGGTTCAGGCCGGGGAGTTCTTTGACGGTGTAATGGGGGCTAGCGCTTTTTCTGAGGGCAGACTCAATGGCTTTGAGATTTTTGCCTGCATGCACCTGGGTATCTTTACTGCCGTTGATGGCCAGCACGGGGCAGGAAAGCTGGCGCAGGGCGGGGCGCGGATCGTAGCTGAGAAAATAGCGGAACCAGGGAGAATTGAGCTGGGCGAGTTGTTGTTGCATAAATTTTTCGGGATCGCCTATTTGAGCTTTTTCTTCATCGGAAAGTTTGGCCATTTCTTTTTTCATAAAGGCCAGGGCCTTTTCGCGGGCCGCTTCGGCAGAAGCTGACTTCATGATGATCTTGTAGAGCTTTTTGCTGGTTTTGACGTTTTGCTTCACTTTTTGCTCTTCCATGCCGTTTGCGCGGTTGATGTCGGCTACCTGCTGAAGCAGAATATGGTAGCCGCTCAGGCCAGGCCCGGCCATGAGCACCACAAAAGCAATAGCGGGATCTTTGGCTGCTACCATGGGGGCAATGAGCCCTCCCTCACTATGGCCGATCAGCCCGATTTGCTGAGGGTTTACCTCCGGCCTGTTGCGCAGATAGGCCACTGCAGCTTCCACATCGGTGGCAAAATCGGCCGAAGTAGCGCTGGCAAAATCTCCCTCTGAAGCGCCCACGCCCCGGTCGTCGAAACGCAGCACCCCTATGCCGGCACGCGTGAGGTGATCGGCCAGCACCAAAAAGGGTTTGTGGCCCAGGATTTCCTCGTCTCTGTTCTGAGGGCCTGAACCCGAAATGAGCACTGCCACCCGGTGCGGACCCGGCCCTTTGGGCAGGGTGAGGGTGCCCGCCAGCTGAATGCCTGCAGCTTCATTTTGAAACTGCACTTCCTCTTCCAGGTAGGGAAAGGGCGGCCTGGGTTCCTGAGGCCGCTTGGGGGCCGCCGCGGCCAGTTCGGCTTCGCCTGTACGCTCCAGCTCCAGTTGTTGTACCACGCTTCCCTGGCTGAAGGTACCGGTGATGCGCTTGCCCCCGGCTGCCAGCTTGCCCCGGTATGCCAGGCGCAGGGCATCGGCCGAAATAAAGAGTGAGTCGCCTGCCACACGTGTTTCACTGGTGGGAATACCTGTGGCCCCCTGGTCGGGGCTGTCGAGCAGGCTGGTGTACTGGCCGTCGGTTTGGGAAATGTGGAATACCAGGCGCAACTTGATGCCCTGCACCTCCAGCACTCCTTGCCAACTGCCCACAAAGGACTGTGCCATGAGTTGAAGGGTAAATAAATGAAACAGACAGAGAGGGAGAAGCAGTTTGTTCATTAATCAGAAGGTTAGATGAGCGATTCGTAATTCAAAGATAAGTAAATTTTGCGGAGCAAAGTGCGGAATGGCCGCCGGTCTCTGGTTTCATCATGGCTCCGGGCACTTCGTTTGCCCAGCTGCCTGCCGGTACACTATGGGGATATTTGTTATTTTTATATCTTTCAACAATTCAACAGCAAACAGCATGAAGCCACTTTTTGCCAGAGGAACACTCAAGCAATGGCTGCTACCGGCTGCCCTGGCCGTGCTGGGTCTGGGGCTGGTCTTCACCATCTACGCCAATACCTTCGTGCCGGAGGAGCCCTTGCCCGAAGTTGTGGACTACAACATGCACATTCGCCCCATTCTTTCAGATAAATGCCTGAAATGTCACGGCCCGGATGCTGCCCAACGCAAGGCAGGCCTGCGCCTGGATGTAGAAGGCAGTGCCAAAGGCGAACTGCAGGAGTCGCCCGGCCACTATGCCATCGTACCTGGCAAACTGGACGCCTCGGAGTTGTACAGGCGTATTGTGTCGCAGGATACGACCGAGCAAATGCCTCCTCCTGAGGCCCGCCTCAGCCTGAACCGGCGCGAGGTCAAGCTGATTGAGAAGTGGATTCTTCAGGGAGCGGAGTACAAAAAACACTGGGCGTTTATCCCGCCTGAAAAACAGGCCCTGCCTGCCGTGAAGTGGACCACATGGCCCCAAAACGAAATCGACTACTTCATACTGGCACGGCTGGAGCAAATGGGGTTGCGGCCCAATGAGGAAGCCGATAAAGCGCGCCTGCTCAAGCGCCTTGCCTTTGACCTCACAGGGCTGCCGCCTTCCCTGGAATTACAGCAGCGCTTTATGGCCGACAACTCCCCCCATGCCTATGCCAAGGTGGTAGATGAATTGCTGCAAAGCCCCCACTACGGCGAAAAAATGGCCATTCCCTGGCTGGATGTTGCCCGTTATGCCGACTCACATGGCTACCAGGACGACGGCTTCCGCACCATGTGGCCCTGGCGCGACTGGGTGATTCACGCTTTTAATGAGAATTATCCCTATGATAAGTTTGTCACCTGGCAGCTGGCCGGCGACCTATTGCCCGAACCCACCAAAGAGATGCTGCTGGCCACAGGCTTTAACCGCAACCACAAAATCACGCAAGAGGGAGGGGTGATAGACGAAGAATACCGCATAGAGTACGTCACCGACCGCACCAACACCTTTGGCAAAGGCTTGCTGGGCATGAGTTTTCGTTGTGCCAAATGCCACGACCACAAGTACGACCCCATTTCCCAGCAAGACTATTTTAGCACCTTTGCCTTCTTCAACCAGGTGCCGGAAAAGGGCATAGTGGGCACCATAGATGCCTCCTTTGCCGACCCGCCCAACATGGCCATTTCAGATGAGGATGTGGCCAGCCAACTGCAGTTCATCAATAAAAAAGACACCGCCGTTGTGGAGGTGATGATCATGCAGGACTCGGCCGGCATACGCAGCACCCATGTGCTGAGGCGCGGCAATTACGACGCGCCAGCCGAAGTGGTGAAGCCTTCCACGCCTTCAGCCATTATGCCCTTTGATACCAACCGCTTTGAACCCAACCGGCTGGGGTTGGCCAAATGGCTGCTCGACCCGCAAAATCCCCTTGCCGCCCGGGTGTTTGTAAACCGCTTATGGCAGGAAATATTCGGCCGGGGAATCGTCAAAACCTCCGGCGACTTTGGCATGCAGGGCGACCCGCCCACCCACCCCGCCCTACTGGACTGGCTGGCGGTGGATTTCAGGGAGCATGGCTGGGACATCAAGCGGCTGGTGAAGCTGATGGTGATGTCGGCCACTTACCGGCAGTCGGCCCAAACGGGTAGGGAGAAGCTGCGAAAAGACCCACAAAACCTGTTTTATGCCCATGCCCCCCGCCAGCGCTTTGCCGCCGAGATTGTACGCGACCACGTGCTGGCCAGCAGCGGCCTGCTCAATCCGGAGATTGGCGGGCCCAGCGTTAAACCCTATCAGCCCAAAGGGCTGTGGGAGGCGGCCACTTCCGGCCGGGGCATACTGATGAAGTACATACAGGACCATGGCCCCGACCTCTACCGCCGGGGGATGTACACCTTCATCAAGCGCACGGTACCTCCGCCTGTGATGCTGATGTTTGACGCCTCCAACCGCGACCAGTGCGAGGTGCGGCGCCCCACGACCAACACCCCTCTGCAGGCGCTGGTGATGCTCAACGACCCCACGGTGCTGGAGGCCTCGCGGGTGCTGGCCGAGCGGCTGCTGCAGGACGGCAGCCCGGTGGAAGAACAGATCACCCAGGCTTTTCGCCGCATTATCTGCCGCCTGCCCCGGCAGGCCGAGCTGGCCCTGCTCAGGGAGTACTACGCCTCGGAGTACGAAGCCTTCGCGGCGGCGCCTGCCGCAGCCAAAAGCCTCATCAAGGTGGGCGAATATCCACATGCCGAAATCGAAGACGCGGCTGCTGTGGCAGCCCTGATGCAGGTGATACATACCCTCTACAACATGGAGGAGGCCACCACCAAATCCTGAATTTTTAAGCTTTTTAAACAAAAAATCCAATATCCCGGATCATGCCTTTTTTGGAAAACAGACTCAACATCAATCGCCGGCATTTTCTCGGCAAGCTCAGCATTGGCCTGGGAAGCATCGCACTGGGCTCCCTGCTCATGCCCGAGCTGTTCAGCAAGGCGGGAAAACAAGCAGATGGTCTGCCCCTGGGCGTTCAGCATTTTGCTCCCAAAGCCAAACGCATCATCTACCTCTTTCAAAACGGCGCCCCCTCGCAGCTGGAATCCTTTGACTACAAACCCCTGCTGACAAAACGCTACGGAGAGGACCTGCCTTCTTCGGTGCGGCAGGGACAGCGGCTCACGGGCATGACCTCAGGCCAGGACAAGTTTCCCATGGTGGGCTCTTATTTCAAGTTTCGGCAATACGGCAAATCAGGCGCCTGGGTAAGTGAGCTTTTTCCCAATATAGCCGACATAGTGGACGAGATATGCATCGTCAAAAGCATGCACACCGAGGCCATCAACCACGACCCGGCCCTCACCTTTATGCAAACGGGGGCGCAGGTGGGCAACCGTCCCAGCATGGGTGCCTGGCTGAGCTACGGCCTGGGAAGCGAAAACCAGAACCTGCCGGCTTTTTGTGTGCTGCTTTCACGCGGCCGTGGAAACGGGCAGGGCGTGTACTCCAAGCTCTGGACCAACGGCTTTCTGGACAGTGTGCACCAGGGGGTACAGTTTAGCAACAGTGGGGACCCCGTACTTTACCTGAGCAACCCTGCCGGCCTGGACGGCCAGCGCAGGCGGCAGATGCTCGACCGCCTGGCGCAGCTCAACAACATGAGCTATGAGGAGTTTGGCGATCCCGAAATTCAGGCCAAAATTCAGCAGTACGAAATGGCTTACCGCATGCAAACCGCCGTGCCGGAAGTAACCGACCTGCGCAGGGAGCCCGAACACATCGTAAAAATGTACGGAGCCGACTGCCTGGTGCCCGGCACCTATGCCGCCAACTGCCTGCTGGCGCGCAAACTCTCTGAGGCGGGCGTGCGCTTTGTGCAGCTTTACCACCAGGGCTGGGACCAGCACGGCCAGCTCCCCACCGAAATGCCCCTGCAGGCCGAAGATGTGGACCGCGCCTCGGCGGCCCTTATCAAAGACCTCAGGCAGCGTGGGTTGCTGGAAGAAACCCTCGTGATATGGGGGGGAGAGTTTGGGCGCACCAATTACTGCCAGGGCAGGCTAAAACGCGACGACTATGGCCGCGACCACCACCCGCGTTGTTTTTCCATCTGGATGGCAGGCGGCGGCGTCAGGCCCGGCATGGTGTATGGCGAAACGGACGAGTTTGGCTACAACATTGTGGAGAATCCCGTGCACGTAAACGACTTCCATGCCACGGTGCTGCACCTCATGGGGCTTGACCACGAGCAACTCACCTACAAGCACCTCGGCAGGCGGTACCGCCTGACGGATGTAGCCGGTAAAGTGGTGCACGATCTCATTGCCTGATGTATTTTGTTTTTGAATGAAAGAAGCTGGGAAATGAACACCATTGAAAAGATCTTATCTAATGTGATATTTGGCTTGCAGGTGTTGCTGCTGTTTTTGCTACTCTTTGAGCAGCACATCAGCCTGCCCTACTGGCTCCAGCCGCTGGGGCGCATGCACCCCCTGCTGCTGCACCTGCCCATTGGCTTTTTGCTGATGCTGGGGCTGTTTCAGTTGGTAAAAAAAGAGGTGGACCCGGGGGCTTTTTTTGCTCTGAGGCGCTTTGGCCTCTACCTCACGGCTTTTACGGCCGTACTCACGGCCATCATGGGTTTGTTTCTGGCCCGGGAAGGCGCCTATACGGCTTCGGCCCTGAGCCTGCACAAGTGGACGGGGGTGGCGGTGAGCCTGTTGGTGTATGTGTTGTTGTTAATCGAGCAACATACCCGGCAGCAGCCCCGCTATTTCAAGCTCACCTTGCTGGCAAGCATACTCACCCTGCTGGCAGCGGGGCATTTCGGCGCCAGCCTCACCCACGGAGAAAACTTCGTACTGGAACCCCTGCTCAGGCAGTCCCGGCCACCCATCACCGAAGAAACGCCCTTGTTTGAAGCGGCCATTATGCCCATACTGGAAGAAAAATGCACTGGCTGCCACAATGCCCGCAAACGCAAGGGCCAGCTGGATATGAGCACGGTACCTGCCTTGCTGAAGGGAGGCGAAAACGGCCCCATCTGGGTGGCGGGCGAAGTGGAAAGCAGCCACCTCATCCAGCACATTCACCTGCCCCTGGACGACGACGACCACATGCCGCCCAAAGGCAAACCTCAACTTACTGCGGAGGAAATCCAGCTGCTGGAGAACTGGATAGCCTCCGGCGCCGACTTGCGCAAACCCCTGAAGGCCTTCCAGGCCGAAGAACCGCTTTATCACCTGGCTGCCCAGGTCATAGAGTCCCCCATCAAAGGAAAGGCGGCCCCCGCATACGATTTTGCCCCGGCTTCGGCCGAGACCATCAAAGCCCTCAACAATCCCTTTCGCTCCCTGCGGCCAGAGTCTTTCAACTCCCCGGCCCTGCACGCCCAGCTTTTTGTGCGCCAAACCTATGAGCCACGCCAGCTCCGGGAGCTCACTGCCGTAAAAGAACAACTGGTTTACCTCAACCTCAGTGGACTGCCCATCAAGGACGATGAGCTCAAAACCGTTGGTGAGTTTCAAAACCTGCGAAAGCTGGTGCTCAATGGCACTGATATCAAGGGGGAAGGGCTGATTGAGCTGGCCGGCTGCCGCCAGCTGCACAGCCTGGCCCTCTCCAACACGGCTGTGGATACCAGCATCGCGGCTGCCCTGGCGAGGCTGCCTGCCCTGAAGGAAGTGTTTATCTGGAATACCCGCATTTCTGAGCCACAGGCTCAGGCCATGCAGGCCGCTCTACCCCAGCTGAAGCTGCACCTGGGTTACCAGCCCGACAGCAGCGAAAAGCTCAAGCTGAGCAGGCCCTTGCTGAAGAACGGGAAGGAAATTCTGGAGCCGGAAGAACGCATTGTGCTGGCCCACCAGTTTGAGGGTGCGCGTGTGTACTACACCCTGGATGGCAGCGAGCCCGACAGTACCAGCCCTTTGTACGAAGGCCCTCTGGAGCTGAAATATTATGCCCACCTGCGTGCGCGCGCTTACCAGCAGGCCTGGCTCCCCAGTGATGTAGCCGATTTTACCGTATTTGAGAAAGGCCTCATGCCCCAAGAGGGGAAGCTGCTCAGCATACCAGAACCTCCCTATCAGGGCAAGGGCTTTGCCAGCCTTACAGACGGACACAAAGGCCATGCCGGCAACCTGAGCTTTCCGGGCTGGCTGGGCTTCCGCAAGCAGCCCTTCGTGGCCCTGTATGATTTTGGTGAACAGCCACCCGTGGTAAGCCACTTTACCCTCAGCTATTGCGAAAACATCAACCAGTACGTAATGCCCCCCCGCTATGTGGAAATATGGGGAGGCAATAGTGAGCACAGCATGAAGAAGCTGGCCCGGCTGCTGCCTGCCCAGCCCCACACCTACGGCCCCAACGCCATCAAGGGAATTGATTTATCCATAACTCCCGCCACCTACCGCTACTACAAAATCATAGCAGCTCCCCTGAGTCGCCTGCCCGCCTGGCACAGAGGCAAAGGTGATAAAGCCTGGGTGTTTGTGGATGAGGTGTTTGTGTATGGCGAATGAATATCATTTCTGGCCGCAGCACCTGATGGGGGATGGGAGTTTTTCCCGGATTTGAGCGAGATTAGCAGGGAGCAGGAGGAGTTTTATTCCTCCTATTTATTCTGTAATTTGTGAGAGAATCGACTATTTAGTATGCAAACAACTCTATTCGAAACATCTCTTAATGGGGTAAAAGTACATCGTGCTGAGCCTTATAAAGGTTTATATAATCTCCACAAGTATTGGGGAAAAAAACCCTTCAATGTCGTACGTTCCTTAATCAGTGCACATACAAAACCGGGGAATATTGTACTTGATCCATTTTGTGGATCTGGAGTAACTGTGGCAGAGGCAGTATTCTCCGGAAGAAAAGGGGTGGGAATTGATATAAACCCTGCTTCTATCTTTATTTGTAACAACCTCATTACTCCCATTGACCCCAATACCTTATACGATGGGTTTACAGAAATAAAATCAAAAGTAAAAGAAAAAATCAATTCATTTTATGCTGTACAACAGAATGGAAACCAATACATTGGCAAAAACTTTTTATGGGAAGGGGAGGAGCTAAAAGAGATAAGATGTGCCAGTGGAGGCAGAAAAAACCTCGTTTTGTCTCCCTTGCAGGGGGACGTTAAGCTTGCTAATTCATTTAAATATGAACAAATAATCAACTTTTATCCAAGCAACACACTTTTCCATAATTCCCGTATCAATGCGCAAAAAGGACAAAAAATTTCAGAGCTTTTTACCCCCAGAAATTTAATGGCTCTTTCTGTACTGTACGAAGCTATTGAAGAAATTACAGATGAGCAC
>RFHT01000834.1 GCA_003696835.1 Bacteroidota bacterium | reverse complement strand
GTGGTTGACAAAAACAAAGTTTCATGTATGCATGGTCCATGAAGGCACTATTGGGGTATTCCCCCTTTTTTGCAGCAGGTATATGCTGAATAGATACGGCTGTTTTATTTTTCACCCCATTTTTTCTTATAGAAATTTTCTTTCCATTTACAATAAAATCTTAAGTATGTAACATCGAATGCCAAAAGCATTCGGTGTTTTTTTTATTCCCTACTATTCTTGCCCCAGCCTTTATTCTGGATTTGATTTGATGATCATTTAAGCCAAGAGAACACATGAAAACAAAGCAATTGCTATGGGAAGCTGCTCATGGGTGGAAAGTATATGGGGATGACCGTAGCCTACAGCCGCAGCTGGTATTATTTTTTGGAGCGCCGGATGCCTTGCGAAGCGGTACAGGCATAGCAGCGCTCCGGAGCATGTACCCCGAAGCAAAGCTGCTGGGATGCTCCACAGCAGGAGAAATTATAGGCGATGAGGTGCTGGATGGCAGCATCGTAGCCACGGCTGTGGAGTTTGAGCGCACAACCATCAGGCTCGCCTCTCTCCAAATACGGGATACATCTGAGTCTTTTGATGCAGGCACCATACTGGGCGATGAGCTGAACCGGCAGGGGCTCAAAGGGGTATTTGTGCTTTCGGACGGCCACACGGTGAACGGCAGTGAACTCGTAAAGGGGCTCAGCAGGGCTTTGGGTAAGGAGGTGGTCATCACTGGGGGCTTGGCGGGTGATGGCACCCATTTTCAACAGACGCTGGTAGCCTGTAACGATGAAGCCCGGGAAGGCCTGGTTGTTGCCCTGGGCTTGTATGGAGAACACATTCGCATTGGGCATGGCTCAGTGGGTGGATGGGACAGCTTTGGTCCTGAGCGAAACATCACCAAAGCCAGTTCCAATGAGCTGTTTGAGCTGGACGGCCAGCCAGCCCTGGAGCTATACAAAAAATACCTGGGCGAAGAAGCGGCAAACCTCCCCGGTAGTGCACTGCTCTTCCCCCTGATGATACGTCCTACCGGACAAGCAGCTAGGGGAACCGTACGAACGATTCTGTCTATAGATGAACAAAAGCAAAGTATGATCTTTGCCGGTGACATTCCCGAAGGCTATGTAGCCCAGCTAATGATGGCCAATTTCGACAGGCTGGTAGATGGTGCAGCCGAAGCGGCGCAGTATGCCCGTTTGAGTGACAATGAGTTTGAAGGAGACAGGCTGGCCATACTGGTAAGTTGCGTGGGCCGAAAAATGGTACTGGGCCAGCGCGTGGCCGATGAAACGGAAGCTGTACAAGATATTTTGGGGGAATCAACCAGCCAAATTGGGTTTTATTCCTATGGGGAAATCTCCCCGCACGTTGAAATTGGCAACTGCGAGTTACACAATCAAACCATGACCATCACCTTTTTCAGCGAAGAATCATGCACAAGCTCCTCCTAAGACAAATAAAGAAAGCCAGGCGCAAACATCCCTCTGGTGAAATCGACCTGGAGGAACTGCTGCACATGGTGGATGCTACCTATGAAGAGGCCGACCGCGAGCGCAGAAAAAAGGACCGTTCCGTAGAGCTGATGTCGCAGGAGTTGCTCGAACTGAACCGGAAAAACCAGGCCCGGAATGAGGCCTATCTTTCGGCCATCATGATGCATGTGGTGGATGGCATCATTACCTTTGATGATGCCTACAACATTCTTTCCTATAACCAGGCAGCAGAAAAGATGTTTGGATATGAGGCTTCAAATGTGCTGGGGCAACAATTTTGCAACTTGATTCACATGCAGCCCGAGGCTTCTCTGGAGTTACTGGAAAGATGGACCAAAGGGGCCCGCAAAAAAGGGTCTGTGTTTAACAAAGAGGAGGAGTTGCAGGGCATAGATGCAAATGGACGGGTATTTCCCCTGGAAATGACCATTAGCAAAGTGGATGTGGAAGAGGAGCACTTTTTTCTGGCCATCGTCCGCGACATTACCCTGCGCAAAGAACAGCAGCAGGAGTTAATTCAGGCAAAAGAAAAAGCCGAAATGGCGGCAGTGGCCAAAGCCCAGTTTCTCTCTACCATGAGCCACGAAATACGCACGCCCATGAATGCCGTCATCGGGATGACCAACATTCTGCTGCAGGAAAACCCCCGCGAGGACCAGCTTGACCACCTGAAGATTCTCAAATTTTCAGGAGAAAACCTGCTGGTGCTCATCAACGACATACTGGACTTTAGCAAGATTGAAGCGGGAAAAATCTCGCTCGAACAAATTGACTTCAACCTCAAGGAGCTGGTCTTCTCCATCAAAGAAAGCCTGCAGTTTAAGGCCGAAGAGCAAAAAACGGTGCTCAGCGTTTTCGTGGACCCCGCTATTCCGGATATGGTTACCGGTGACCCCGTAAGGCTTTCGCAGATACTCACCAATCTGGTAAACAACGCCATCAAATTTACCCAAAATGGGCGGGTAAAGCTGGAGCTAAACCTGCTGGAAGCCAGCAAGGACCAACTGCGCATACATTTCGAGGTGAGCGATACGGGCATAGGCATACCGGAGGACAAAATAGAACACATTTTCGACAGCTTCTCGCAAGCCGATTCAGACACTACCCGCAAATTTGGCGGCACGGGCCTGGGGCTGGCCATCACCAGGCGTCTGCTACATTTGCAGCAAAGTGATATTTATGTAACAAGTACAGTTGGTGAAGGCTCTACCTTCTATTTTGAGCTCAACTTCACAAAAAGCCGGCAACAGCCTCCCCTACCCCATTCGGGCCCTGCTGCTCCGGTACCTACTGAGCCCCAGCAAAGCCTGGAAGGCATACAAGTGCTGTTGGTGGAGGACAATCGGGTGAACCAGCTTGTAGCCCGGAAATTTTTGAAAAAATGGGGGATTGAGGTTGACATAGCTGAAAACGGAAAAATTGCCGTAGAGAAAGTAGTTTCCCGCCAATACGACCTCGTTCTCATGGATTTACAAATGCCGGAGATGGATGGTTTTGAGGCCACTGAGCGAATCCGGGAAATGGAGGATGCATACTTTCGCACACTGCCCATCATCGCCCTTACCGCTTCGGCCATGCAGCCCATACGGGAGGAGGTGGAGAAAGTGGGGATGAACGACTATGTATCCAAGCCATTTAACCCTTCTGAGTTGTACCAGAAAATGTCCAGGGTGCTGGCTACTGCGGGGGCATGTCCTGGCTGAGTACAGGCGAGCCGCTAAAGGGCAGACACCAGGCGCATGAGCTCGGCACAAATAATGGCCCCATACGTGCCCAGGGCATAGCCCAGCACAGCCATGAGGGCCCCCACCGGAGCCAGGGCCGGGCTAAAAGCCGAGGCTACAATGGGTGCAGAGGCAGCGCCGCCTACATTGGCCTGGCTGCCCACCGCCACGAAAAAGAAGGGCGCCCGTATGAGCTTGGCCACCAGCAGTAAAACCGAAACATGGATGAGCATCCATACGATGCCGATGGCAAAAACATTCAGGTTTTGCAGCACCTCCTGCAAATTCATTTGCATGCCAATGGTTACCACCAGTATGTAAATGAATACGCTGCCTATGCGTGAGGCGCCCGCTCCTTCCAGCTTTTTTAGAGGGGTAAAAGAAAAAGCAAAACCCACCGTGGTCGCAATAACGATCAGCCAGAAAAATCCCGACATGAAGGAGCTCAGGCCCCAGTCCACCAGCTTACCATGCGGATAAGCCCCACCGATGGTGGATGCATTCCAGCTTTCCAGGGCAGGGGCAATCCAGTCGGCTCCCCAATGCGCCAGGGCGGTACCACCAAAAGCCACGGCCAGGATTTTAAATTCATCCGCCATATTGGGGATTTTGGCAATGCTGGCCTGATAATCTTCTACCTTGTGTTTGAGTGCTTCTATGGCAGAAGCATCAGCATTGAGCCATTTGTCCAGACGGGGAGCTATACTGGCACCATACAGCAAAAAACCCATCCAGATATTGGCCACCACGATGTCCACCACCAGCATGGCGCCAAATATGCTGTCGCTCACATTGTAAATTTCCTTCATGGCTGCCTGGTTGGCACCTCCACCTATCCAGCTGCCGGCTATGGTGCTCATGCCCCGCCAGATCTGGTCGGCATCGGCACCCCCTACCAGGTCGGGGGCGATAAAGGACACCAGCAAAATGGCAATGGGCCCTCCTAAAATAATGCCCGTGGTAGCCGCCAGAAACATGGCAATGGATTTTCCTCCCAGACGGATGAGTCCTTTGAGGTCAATGCTGATACATAGCAGAATCAAGCTGGCCGGCAGCAGGTAGCGCGAAGCCACGTGGTACAAGCTTGATTTACGGGTAAAAGCGCCATACACCTCTGCTCCGATCCCATGCCCTTCCAGCAATTTCTTTATTTCATTAAAGCTCATGCCCGCCTCAATGCGTATGCCCTGCTCGCTGGCAAAGGACAGCAGAGAATGGTCAAACCATTCGTATGCAATCAGTCCGAAAGGCCAGTTGAGAAAGGCCGGCAAAAAGTAGCACAGCAGCAGGGGAGGTACAATGCGGTAAAATTTCTGCCAGCCCTGCTGCTGGCTGGAGGAGGTGGTAAAGATCGCAGCCAGTACGATCATCAGTAATCCAAAAACGATGGCATTATTGGTGAAAATGGGTTCCATAAATGGCAATTGCTTGGGAAAAAAGCTGAATAATGAGGCTGCAATATAAGAGAAAAGCCCAAAAAAATGCAGGCGCAGCCAATGCTGCGCCTAATGGGAACTGCTTTGTCTGCTGTTTATCTCCGCTTGATCGTAAATACCCGGTTGATGGCAAAGCCAAAATGAATATCTCCTGCTCCCCATTTACCGGTTGTTTCGGCAATAAACATATTCTCCGTCATGGCCCGGCTGTTGCTCAGCATCAATTGAAAAACGTGCCCCCCCGTTTCCAGGTCCACTCCTATGGAGAAAGAATCCTGGAAGTTATCGGAAGTATGGCCCGGCAAAATGTAAAAATATTCTGCGTTGATACTCAGGCTGCCATTGAGCTTGAACCTCCCCCCTACTCCAATGGCAAACACATCATTTTCCGCTTCAATGGTAGGCACCAGGTTGCGGTGCACCATACTGGGGCTTAGCTGGAGCGAAAGCCTTTCACTAAATTTACGGGCAATGAGCAACTGACCCGTATAGGCAATGCGGGAAGAAAAGAGGTTTTCCCGGTTGGGATCGGCAAACTTCAGCCCGTCAATGGCGATGCCGCCAAAAAAATCCAGGGTAAAGGGGAAGTTTTCTTTACCACTTTTTTGTCTGAGCAATTTCAGCTTAAAAAAACCGTCGTAGGTTTTTTTGATGTTACTTCTGCCCCACCCCAGGGCAAGCCAGGGCGTAACTCCGTACTCAAAACCAAAGCGTATGTTGGCCTGGTCGAGGCCAAACAACTCATAAAAACCGCCATTGAGGCGGCCAAAACGGTGTGAAATGATAAACTGCAGCACCCCTGGTGCCGGCAGCTCCACAGAATGCCCGTTGACCACCCGGGTGGTCTTGAAGGTAGCAGTAGTAAATTCGGTGCGCACTTCCTCCATATTGTCCAGCATGTCCAGCAAGTCGTCCTGCCCGTAGGCAGAGCAGAGCAAAGCGGTCATTACCAGAAAAATCACACTTGTTTTTTTCATGATGAGTGGGTTTGTAGGTTAACAGGGAAACTCAGCCGCTCGCCCTCCGGGGAGCGGCGCTGAAATTACATAGGGTCATAGCTCATTTCTACATGCACATCCACCACTTTGGCAATGTTGTCGGCCACCACCGCCGGAATTTTGATGTCGTAATCGGCTACCGCAACAGGGAAAGTGGCATTGACGAGCATTTTGCCGTCCTTGAAGGTGATTTTCCCTTCCACTTCTACCTCTTTTGTCACCCCATGAATGCTGAGCTCACCCTTTACTTTGGCCGGGTATTCTCCTTCTTTGGTGGCATCAATTCCATCGAGATTGACAATTTTTCCTTTGAAGGTCGCTTTAGGGAATTTATCTGAATGCACATACTTTTCATTAAAGTGCTCCTGCATCAGTGCTTTTTCAAACTGGAAAGCCTTCATCAGCAGGGAGAAAGCCACATTGCCCGTGCTGAGGTCTATGATGCTGCTTACCTGGTTATTATGTGCTTCAATATCTTCCAGCGGGGCATGGGAATAAAACCATATATGCCCGTTGCGGGTCATGTATTTTTGTGCATACACTTGTGCCAGGCCCATGAGGGCCACGATGAGAAAAACAATCTTCTTTTTCATATTATAACTCATTAATTATTTGGGATAAAAGGTAAGTTCAATGTTCAGGATTCGGGTACCAGCACACAGCGGGAGAGGTTTACATCCATGAGCATACCGGTACATATTCCCTTGACGCGCACCTTGCTGCCCGGGCTCAGCTTTTTGGCTGCTTCGCTTTGTTCGGGCAAAAAGGAGCACTGCACGCCCATCATGGCATCTTCGGGCCGCAGTACCAGGGTAATGCCCCCGTCGGGCGATTCGCTGACTTCGGCTACGGTGCCTTGCACTTCCAGCAGTTTGTCGAGGTATTTGGTATTGGCTGCGTTTTCGTCAGCTTCAAATTCAGCAAACAGAGCAGAGGCATCCAGGGTGTAAGCAGGTTGTTGGTCCTGCAGGTCGGGGTGTTGTTTGGTGAACAAATAAAAACCGGCTATTCCGCCCCCCAGGGCAGCCAGTATAAGCAGAATCAGCAAATTCTTTTTCATCTTTTCAGGGATTAGGATATGGGTAAAAATGGATATGTTCGGCTAGTTATTGGGGCTTCCGTTGGCAATCCAGGTCGTAATGGTTTTGCGCAGGCACTCGGGCAGCTGTGCGCCGCCGCGTGGCATGCGCGAAAAGCCGGCTTCCCATTCAATGGCGCCTTTGAGGCGGCCGTTGTCAGCAAGTGTTTTTGCGTTCGCATAGCCTTCCAGTACGATGCCTGACCCCAGACCAGGAGCATTGGCCGAAGAATGGCAGCTGTAACAGTTGTTTTGTAAAATGGGCACTACATCTCTGGAATAAGAGACGCTTGTGATGCCGCAGGTATCGGCGGGCGGGTTGGTTTGAGGGTAGAGTTCTTCCTCGTTGTTGTACACACAGGCGCTCAGACTGAGCACAACGGAAAAAGCGGCCAGCAGGCCATAGATGTGAAATGGATACATACTCGTTTATCATTAATACGATCAAAAAATGTGTTCCCCTATTTGAGTATGTCCATTTTGCGTGGGGTAAACTTAGTACTTTTCTCTCAAAAATCCCACTACACCCTGGCCCGGACTGAAAATACGTGTAGCATGTTTGTTTAGGTGTGTGGCATGAGTGAGTAGGCACGAAGAGCACCCAGGGTACGAAGGTAGGGCACGGAGCCAATTGAGGCAGTGCTTACATCCTGCATCTTGTTAGCAGGACTTGAAGCGGAAGTCTTGGGGAAAACTGCCAAGCGGCAGTTGTTGGGCGTTTTTCTGGAGGCGGGCAGCAATCTTTTGAGAGGTGGGCGTGGCGGCCAGTCCTCCCAGGCCAGTACACCTGAGTTCGTGGCTAATGCTTTCACCCACCTGCTTCATGGCGTGTATCACTTCGTCGAGCGGGATGAGGGGGTCGTAGTCGGCCAGGGCGATATTGGCGCAGGAGAGGGCATTGCTGGCAGCCATGATGTTTTTGCCCAGGCAGGGTGCTTCTACCCGGTTGGCTACTGGGTCGCACACCATTCCAAAGGAGTTTTGCAGGGCAATGGAAGCAGCGGCCAGGGCCTGATGCAGGGTGCCTCCAGCCAATGTAACAATAGCCGCTGCCGCCATACCCGAACCAGAACCGCACTCAGCCTGGCAGCCGCCTACTTCGGCGGCAAAGGTGGCATGCGCAGCAATAAACACCCCTATCATGCCCGCAGCCAGCATACCTTTGATCTTTTCCTCCTTTGAAAGACCCCGTGCATCAGCTGTTCCCAGGCAGGCACCCGGCAGGCCGGCGCAGGCGCCGGCCGTAGGCGCCGCTACAATGACCCCCATGCTGCTTTTTACCTCCATCATGGCGCTTACATAGAGGATGATGGTATTCAGTACTTCGCCTTCCACCAGCTGGTGGCTGCGCATGCGCTGCCGGAATTGCCCGGACTGACAACCCAATATGCGGTCGGGGTACTCGGTACCTTTGATTCCCTGCCGGATAGAGGCCTGCATGATTTCTACCAGGGCCTCCATTTTTTGCCACACCTCCTCTTGGGCGATATTTCCCCTTTTGCTTTCGTACTCCAGGGCCAGTTCCCACAGTTGCAGGGACTTATCCACATTAAAAGCAAGCATTTCTTCACAAGTAATAAAAGGTACCCCCATTTGTTTGGAGGACAACACCGGCAACACCGGCCTGATTTGACATATATCTCTCACCTCCTCCATGCTCCAGAGGGTTTCCAGCAGGCCTGCCTCCAGCGGTTTCCGGCTTTTGACCAGTATAAAAGGTTTATTCCCCTCACACCATTCCACCGAATCAAGCACGGCCTGCGTCATCAGCCAGGGCAGTACTCCGTCAGGCTGTTGCACATATATCAGGGTTTCGTGGTAGTCGCCCTGTATGGAGACCGTGGCACCATCGATTTCGATCACCTCAATCATTCCACCGCCCGTGGAAAGAGCCGTGAGCGTTTTGCGTTCTCCCTCATGATAAAGGGTGAGTTGGTAGGTATTGGGGTGGGTAGCGCCAATGTCTGTGATCACGATCTGCACATCTATCCCGGCTTTTCGGATTTCGCTTTCATAGTTGGGCAGGCGTTCGTCGTGGGCCTCCCAGCCCAGCAGGCCGCCCAGTAGCCCCATATCCGAGCCCTGGCTGTAATGGGTGGTTGCCAGGGAGCCGTTGGGGTCAAATTCAATGAGCACGGCGGAGATGCGCTCGTTCATCAGGTCTCTTGCAATGCGGCCAATGCGCAGGGCGGCTGCACAATGCGAACTTGAGGGGCCCCGCATAACCGGGCCCAGTACATCATTGAAAATGCTGGGATACTTCATCTTGCTAAGGTTGAAGCAGAAAGATAGTGATTTTCCCACAAAACCTCACTGCGGAAACAGCCATACCAGGGGATCCACAAACTTTGCAGGCACTTTGTAAATGAGAAAGGTGAGTACAGTTTCTTCCGTACGGGGTTTGGGTTTTACTACCCCTATGGGCTGTGCCGCCGTGACAAAGTCGCCGGGTTTGACCTTTACATCGTCCAGGTATGCGTAGGTAGTGCGATAGTTGCCATGCTTGATGATGACTACGTATCCGTGGTGCAGTAGCGGCTGTACCCCCGTAACCCGGCCCCCGTAAATAGCACGTGCCACTTCCCCTTTGGGCACCCTGATTTCTATACCGTCATTGGTTACCTGATTCCCAAAGGGGTCTTCACTGATGCCGTATTCCTGAATGATAATGGCATTTTCAGGTTTGACGGGCCAGGGATGAAAGCCCCGGTTTTTTTCAAAGGCCTCCCCTATTTCATCATCCGCCATGGCTTCGGTGATGCCATAGTCGGGGTCGGCCTG
>RFHT01000833.1 GCA_003696835.1 Bacteroidota bacterium | reverse complement strand
GGTGGTTGACAAAAACAAAGTTTCATGTATGCATGGTCCATGAAGGCACTATTGGGGTATTCCCCCTTTTTTGCAGCAGGTATATGCTGAATAGATACCGCGTTTCTATGCTAAGCCCTGCTGCCCATAGCCGGAGCTATTTGGCATAGGCAATGGCGCGTTTTTCGCGTATGACGGTCACCTTGATGTGGCCGGGGTATTGCATATCGGTTTGTATTTTCTGGGAGATGTTAAAGGCGAGTTCATCGGCCTTTTCGTCGCTTACCTTTTCACTTTCCACAATCACGCGCAATTCGCGTCCGGCCTGAATGGCATAGGTTTTCATCACGCCGGGGTATGAAAGTGCGAGCTCTTCGAGCTCCTTAAGCCGTTTGATGTAGCTTTCGACGATTTCGCGCCTTGCGCCTGGGCGGGAGCCGCTGATGGCGTCGCAGGCCTGCACGATGGGCGAAATGAGAGAAGTCATTTCAATTTCGTCGTGGTGTGCACCTATGGCGTTGCACACGTCGGCGGGCTCCCCGAACTTTTTGGCGAGTTCCATGCCCAGCAGGGCGTGGGGGAGGTCGGAGTGATCCTCGGCCACTTTGCCGATGTCGTGCAGCAGGCCGGCGCGTTTGGCTTTTTTCACATCCAGGCCCAGCTCGGCTGCCATAACGGCACAGAGGTTGGCCACTTCACGGGAGTGCTTGAGGAGGTTTTGGCCGTAGGAAGAGCGGTATTTCATGCGGCCCACCATGCGGATGAGCTCCGGACGCAGGCCATGTATGCCCAGATCGATGATGGTGCGTTCGCCGGTTTCAATAATTTCCTCTTCCACCTTTTTACTGGTTTTTTTCACCACTTCCTCAATGCGCGCAGGGTGAATACGGCCATCGGTTACGAGCCGGTGCAGGGAGAGGCGTGCCACTTCGCGACGTACGGGGTCGAAGCCCGAGAGGATAATGGCTTCGGGGGTGTCGTCCACAATGATTTCAATGCCGGTGGCCATTTCGAGTGCGCGAATGTTGCGCCCTTCACGGCCGATGATACGGCCTTTGATTTCGTCATTTTCCAGGGGAAAAACGGTTACAGTATTTTCGATGGCATGTTCGGCTGCAGTTCGCTGTATGGTTTCAATGACAATTTTTTTGGCGTCTTTGCTGGCGGTGAGTTTGGCCTCTTCAATGATGTCCTTGATGTAGGCATTGGCCTGTGTTTTGGCTTCTTCGCGCAGGGCTTCCACCATTTTGGTTTTGGCTTCTTCGGCAGAGAGGCCGGCAATTTTTTCCAGTTCCTGTACCTGCTTTTGCCGCAGTTGTTCTATTTCTTCCTGCTTTCTTTCGAGTATGCTCAGTTGTTTGCTGAGGTTTTCTTTAGAGGCTTCCAACTGGCCCTGCAGGGATTTGATTTTTTGGGCTTCATTCCTGAGCTTGTCCTCGCGGCTGTTCAGGTGACTTTCCTTTTGCTTGAGCTTGCTTTGCCAGGCGTCGAGCTTTTCCTTTTGTTTTTTTGCTTCTTTTTCAAACTTGGCCTTGAGCTGCTGGTAGCGCTGGTTGGCTTTGTTAATGCGGTCTTGTTTGATATTTTCCGCTTTGAGTTCAGCTTGCTGAACGAGGCTGTCGGCCTTGATCCTGGCGGCTTCTACCATTTTATTATTGGCAGCATTGAGCAAGTAGCGATTGATTACATATCCAATAATGATTCCCAGTACAAGGGCACCTATTCCTATGGCTGTAATGGTCGTATTATCCATCCGTTTTGTATGTTTGGGGTTAAATAAAAGGGTGACCGGCAAGAGAAAACACCTGTAAGGGAGGTTTTCCGCCAAAGAGGGGAATACGGATGGAAAGAAAGTTTAGTTTTTTTCGGACAGCGCTATGGTATGGTCCAGTTTCTGCTCCAATACAGATAGCTCATTGAGCACACTGGCGGTTTGTGTAGCAGTTTGGGTCTTAAAACGCAAATATTCCGTCATGATGTCGAGACAACACATGATGGCAATATCAATGTCGTCCTGGGCCGTATATTCAGCTTTAAAGGCTTTCATTTTAGCGTGTATTTCCTCTGCGGCTAATTTTACTGCGGCCGCTTCTTCTCTGCTGACCCTTGCTGGAAATTTACGTCCGAATATATGTAAAATGATCGACTGACTTTCCAAACTATATGTATTGTGCCCTCTTTGGGCTAATCACCAAATGTCTTTAAACACGCATCTATTTCTTTTATATATGCATCTATTTTCTTCATTACGATGGCCCGGTCTGCCGGAGCTTCCAGGCTTTTTGCCAGCTTGAGCGCATCGTGCTGCTCACAAAGCTTTTGATGTTTCTGCTGCAGCTGTTGCAAGTTGTGCTCTAGCTGCTCAATTTTTTGACGCAATTGATGGTTTTCTTCCAGCAGACGCGAGAAGAGCGTTTTGAGCTTTCCCGATTTGCGCGTCGCTTGTTGCAGCCTGAGAAGAATTTCATCCATGCGAATCTACTACTCCAGTTTTTAAATTTCCAAATAATTTGTCACTTATCAAAACGCCTCTTGCGATCCTTTATTTAAAAAAGGCTAACTTTTTGATAAGCAACAGCTTAAATGGAAAGCTGCTTTTTCGCTTTTCCGCATTCGTACCTCAGAAACCACCTGTTAGTTGCCTCTGATTTCGGCTCCCAGCTGTTTTTCCAGTAACTGATACACCCTGGTACACACTTTGTCGGCCGTGGCGTCTTCCAGGGTTTTTTTGTCGTCGCGCAGCAGTATGGACACCAGGTAGCTTTTTTTGCCCTGGGGAATGCCTTTTCCCTTATAGACGTCGTGCAGCTCAATGGCGCGAATGAGCCGGGGGTTGGCCTGTTGTATGACCTGCTGTATTTGGGCGAAGGAAACGGATCGGTCTATGAGCAGGCTAATATCACGCCTGATGGCGGGAAACATGGGAATGGGCTCAAAGGTAATGGCGGTTTGGAAGTAGTGCTCCAGCAGGGGCTGCAGGTCGATGAGCATGAAAAACACCTCGTTGCGTATGTCATACGCCTGTGTAAGGGCGGATTTGACCTTACCATAGCGTGCAAGTACCCTGCCCTGGTGCACGAGCTCCAGGCCGTAGTCGAAGTCGGGATACTGAGTTTCGCGTACTTTGGCATCCAGCCTGAACCAGCGTTGTAAACGCTCAGCTTCTTTGGTGAGGGTAAAGAGGCTCACCTTTCCATTATCGATTTGCCAGTGTTTGGGGTGGCGCCTGCCAGTAACGGCCAGGGTGAGCCATTCGCGTTCTTCGTAGTCTTCGCCGCGTTTGTGGTAGGTTTTGCCAAATTCATACAGGGCGAGGTCTTCTTCCTGCCGGTTTTGGTTGTAGCGAATCACCTCCAGCATGCCAGGGAGCATGTTGGTGCGCAGGCTGCTTTGCTCTTCGCTGAGCGGGTTAACCATTTTCACCGCTTCTTTGGCATCCTCCTGGGGTCCTACCAGGGAGTTGGTCAATATTTCGTAATAGCCATTGGCAGAGAGGTAGTCGGCGTAGCGGCTGCGCAGGCCGAAGCGGTCTTTGTACTGGCGGAAGTTGATCGAAGCATTGAGGCGCGAAGGAACCTCTACCTGGTTGTAGCCATGAACGCGCAGAACTTCTTCAATCACATCCTGCGGGCGCTGTACGTCCACGCGGTAAGGGGGTACCTGCAGGTGCAGGGTATCGCCATCGGGGCGTTCTTCCACCTTTATTTCAAGAGCTGAGAGTATTTCTACGATTTCTGCTTTGCTGAGTTCCTTGCCAATGAGCCTGTTGGTGTGTTGGATGGAAAGGTCAACTTCATAAGGGGGAAAATCGCTCAGCTTGAGGTCAACGATCTGTGAGGGGGTGCCGCCGGTAATTTCAGCCATGAGGCTGGCCGCCCGCAGGGCAGCCAGGGGCGGCATGTTGGGATCGGCTCCGCGCTCGTAGCGGAAGGAGGAGTCGCTGTTGATACCCAGGCGTTTGGAGGTGCGGCGCACCGTGCCGGGGTCGAAGTAGGCCACTTCGAGGAATACGTTGCGGGTATTGTGGGTTACGCCGGAATTGATTCCCCCCATAATGCCCCCAATACACAAGGGCCGCTCAGCATCGCATATCATCAGGTCCTGCCCGGCCAGCAGCTGGCGTTCCTGCTCATCCAGGGTGATGAAGGGCTGGTCCTTTGGAAGGGTTTTGACGATGATTTGCCCGCCCTGGAGCTGGTCGGCGTCGAATGCATGCATGGGCTGGCCCAGCTCCATAAGTACATAGTTGGTGATGTCCACGATGTTGTTGATGGGCCGCAAGCCGATGGCTTTTAGCCTCTTTTGCATCCATTCGGGGCTATCAGTTACCTGTACGCCTTCTATATATACCGATACATAGCGCTTGCAGAGTTCGGGATTTTCAACGGTAACGGGTATGGGGTTGGGGCGGGTAAGGCGGGCGGGGTCGAGGCTGATTTGGGGCAAGCGCGCCCGTGTGCGCATGTAGGCAGCCAGATCCCTGGCTACGCCATAGTGCGAAGCGGCGTCAATGCGGTTGGGGGTCAGGTCAATTTCTATTACGTAGTCTTCTTCAGTTTGAAGGCTTTCTTTGAAAGAAGTTCCTACCTCAAGCCCGGCATCCAGTACCATGATGCCCTCATGCTCGGGGCCCAGGCCGAGTTCATCTTCGGCACAGATCATGCCCATGGAT
>RFHT01000832.1 GCA_003696835.1 Bacteroidota bacterium | reverse complement strand
GGCACGTACCAGGCCCCTGGCAGGCTGCCGGTGTCCCTGAGCTGAGAGGGGAACTCCCTATCCCCAAAAAGGAGCTGGGGCGTGTTTGAAAAATAGTTTTTCTCTGGCAAACTCAATTTTCAATAGTTGTTTTTTGTCTGCATGGAGCGATTTTTATCCATAGAACCCGGATAGTGATAATTTTCGAACACAGCCTATCATAACACAAAAAAGCAGGAAGGATGCCCCTTCCTGCCAGATAGATGTGCCTGCTTTCCACTAAACCCCACTCAGAACAGCACCACTTTTGATACAAAGTGCTCCTTTCCGTTGGAGATGCTTAAGAGGTAAGTGCCTCTGCTGATGCCGGTGGTGGAAAGATCCAGCGGAAGCTGCTGTTCACCGGCGGGTCGGTACCCCAGAGGGGCATACCGTAGCGTTTGGCCCATCATATTCATGAGGCGGTAGCTGAGCGGTCCGCTGTTTTGCAGTTCAAAGCTTGCCGTTATGCGTCCCTGGGTGGGGTTGGGAAACACCTTCAGGGGCTGTATGTGCAACTCGTTTCCATCAGCCAGCCCCGTAGAGATAAGGGAGGTCTTGAGCAACTGCCCCAGAAAAAGGTGGGTGAGGTACAGACTACTGTCGGCAGCCAGGGCCATACCCGGGCTGGGCCCAAAGCCGGCCAGGAGGGTGTCCCGTTGTCCGTTTGCAGAAATTTTGACTACCTGCGCACTGCCAAATAGAAAACCAAAGGAAGTACTGTCAATGGGGCCAAATTTTCCAAACTGCAGGGCCAGCAGGCTGCTGTCGGCCGCATTGTAGGCCATGTCGGTAATCAGGGTGAGGCCGGAGGCAAATACCGAACTGGTGCCATCGGCCTGTACGTGATAGATGTTGGCTGCACCGTCGAGGAAAGGGAAGCCCGTAAGGGAAGCCACCAGGTATCCGCCACCGGGATAGGCCAGAATTTTGGTAGGCACTACATCTACGAAGGGCGGCCCGATGGGGGTGGGGTTCTGAAAAGGCGCAAAAACATGCAGTACCTCAAACCGGGCAGAGTCAGGCCGGTACTTGAGGATGGCATTGGCAGCTGCATCAGAGATAATAAAATCGCCTGTTTCATCCAGTATAAAGGAATAGGGATTGCTCTCTTCAAAGCCATTGGCCGTCACCCACTCTCCCACCTTGATGATGGACCGGCGGTCGGCAGCATGCAGGGGTGCGCCCTTGGCCATAAAATCATCCCAGTGAAACTCCATGATAGAAGCTGACAGGCTGTCGGGACCTTCGCCCTGGCATACAAATATGCGGCCGTCAGTCATCATGGTGGTTGTCCAGGGGCCCTGAATCTCCCGGCTGTCGGGATCAAAGAAAGAAGGCAGGCTGTCGATGACGATCATGCGGCTTCCATCGGGCTGGATTTTGTTCACCCGTCCGTCCTGGGCACCTGAGCCTGCCTCAGTGAGCCAGAGAGATCCTTGGGCATCCACGTTCACATCTATAGGACCTGCCAGGCCCGGTACCAGCATATCGATTTGTTGGGCATGGACTCCCAGGGCCCATATAGTTAACAGCAGCAAGAAGGTGTAAATTTTTGTGTTCATGATGATTAAATTTTAGGGTTTGATCTGTTTATGCCCGTACTGCCTGAGGCAGGATCGCACAGGCCGAACAGGCAAATACAAACCTGGCACATCGTACTAAAAAGGGATTTCACCCAGGTCGCAAAGCCTATCAATGAGGTCGCAAAAGGTCTTTTTGGCCAAAGAAAATCGGCATTTTGCGGGAAATGGGGGCCAATTCACAAGCACGGCCCACTTTTTTTCCCCTTTTTATTTTCTATCTCTTATATTTGTGGTGAAAAAAAAGGATAATGGCCAATGGGGTATTTTCTGCCTTTTCAGAAAAAGCAGGCCATGAATTAAACAATGATTTTTGGCATTTAGCCTAAAGCCGATGCTGCTTATTATTGCCTTTGATTAGTACCAAACTTTTGATACCAAACAGAAAAAACTATGCTAAACAAAACCACAAGCGCCAAGAAAGTACGATTCAAAAGTACCAAGCGCAAAGATGAATTTGCCAAACAACTGCGCATGGAGGTAGCAAAGTATTTCAAGGAAAAAGGCATCTCCAAATACGCCAACACGGAAATGTACCTCAAAACGGTTATTGCCGCCCTGGCCTGGATAGGGGTGTACGCCCTCATCATGTCTGATACCCTGAGCGACAAGCCCCTGCTGTTTCTGGCAGCCTTCACTTTGCTGGGCTATGTCAACATTTTCATTGCTTTCAATATAGGACACGACGCCTGCCACAATGCTTATTCGGCCAATATGAAGGTGAACAAAATCATGTCCTACGCCATGAACTTCATCGGGGCCAATTGCTACCTCTTCCGGCAGATGCACAATGCCCACCACCAGTATGTCAATATACACGGCATTGATGTTACCCTGGAAACCCACGGGCTGTTCCGCTTTACCCCCGACGAGCCTTATAAGCCCATTCACAAGTACCAGCACATCTATACCCCCATTCTCTACTCGCTGGCGGCTGTGCACTGGGCGGTATTCAAGGATTTCAAGTGGTTTTTTGCCGAAAAACACATTGGCAACAACAAAGACCTCAAGCACCCTACCAGCGAATACGTGGCCTTGTTTGTGAGCAAATTCATTTACTTTGGTTTGCATTTGTTCCTGCCGTTGCTGCTGCTGAGTGCTCCCTGGTGGCTGGTTCTGCTGGGCTATCTCTCCACTCACATTTTGCCGGGCCTTACCTTTGCCCTCATTTTCCAGGTTACCCACGTCTATGACGGCACCCACTACCCCATGCCCGATGAAGAAGGCAACATCGAAAACAACTATGCCATACACGTACTGGAAACTACTGCCGACTTTTCACGCAAAAGTAAAATAGGCAGTTGGCTGATGGGTGGTATCAACATACACGTCATCCACCACATCATGCCGGGCGTTTGCCACGTACACTATCCGGCCCTTACCGAGATACTCATACGCGTAGCCAATGAGCACGGCCTGCAATACAAAGAGCACAAAACTTTCTGGGAAGCCCTCAAAAAGCACATTCGCATGCTCAAGCTGCTCAGTAAGCCCGATACAGTGGTGCCCCGCTACGCCAACCCTGCCCCGGTAGCTGCCGCCAGCTAGTTCCGGAAGTGAACGAACAGGCGCTAACCAGGCAGTTCAAATTGCTGCACCCAACAAAATGATACACGTGGTTTGCTATTGTGAACCACGTGTATTTTCTTATATCCCATTAGCAGGCAAGGTGTCCGAAAATGGATGTGCACTGCCCGAAAACTACTAAAGCTTGCTACTAAAAGGCAAACATATCGTCATCATAGGCGGCACCACTGGCATGGGCTTATCGGCTGCCAGGGCCATGCTGGGCGCAGGCGCCCGCCTGGTGGTAGTGGGCAAGGATGCCGGCAGTTGTGCCCGGGCGGAAAAAACCCTGGGCACACAAACTGTAGTTATACAGGCCGATGCCACCGACCCGGCCTGCGCCCGGCAAGCCGTGGCTACCTGCCGTGAACACTGGGGGAGTATTCACGCCCTGTACCATGTGGCAGGTGGCAGTGGCCGCAGCCAGGGAGACGGCCCCCTGCACGAGCT
>RFHT01000831.1 GCA_003696835.1 Bacteroidota bacterium | reverse complement strand
TGGTTGACAAAAACAAAGTTTCATGTATGCATGCTCAATGAAGGCACTATTGGGGTATTCCCCCTTTTTTGCAGCAGGTATATGCTGAATAGATACAAAGTAGTAAAGTCAAGCTTAGTCCTTATGGCAGGCCTGAGGAGAAAGCAGCAAGCATTTAAACAGGCGATTTCCTACCTTTGCAGCATGCAGCAACTCTATGCATACCTGAGCCAGTATCTCACCCCAGCGCGGCGGGCGCTCTTTGAGCGGGTGCTGAACTACCGCACCCGCCACCTCACCGTGGCGGTGGAAGACCTCTACCAGGAGCGCAACGCCAGCGCTGTGCTGCGCTCCTGCGAGTGCTTTGGCGTACAGGACGTACACATCATTGAGAATTACAACAAATACCGCATCTCCAGCGGCATAGCCAAAGGGGCCGAAGAGTGGCTCAGCCTGCACATTTACGACGACCAACCCAACAACAGCCTGGCCTGCATACGCAGCCTGCGCCAGCAGGGCTACCGCATCATTGCCACAACTCCCCACACCCACGACTGCCTCATCTCCGAATACGACATCAGCCAGAAATCGGCTTTTTTCTTTGGTGGCGAAAAACCCGGCCTCTCCCAAACCGTGATGCAGCAAGCCGACGGCTTCGTAAAAATTCCCATGGTGGGCGTTACCGAAAGTTTTAACATTTCCGTGGCTGCAGCCATCGTGCTGTACGAGCTCACCCGCCGGCTGCACCAGCGCCAGGACATTCCCTGGCAGCTCACCGGGGAGGAACGCCTGCAGCTCAAGGTGGAGTGGGCCCTGCGCTCTATCCGCAGCGGCAAAAAGCTACTGCAGCGCTACCTGCAGGAAAAGGGCCTGCCCCAATCCGGGCCCTGGGATATGGGCAGCTTCACAAAATAAGTCCTATCTTTGAACCTGCATTGTTATCTCTTCATGTTTCAACTACTGCTAAACTCAACTTGGATGAAAAGATTAGCCTTCCTTTTGCTGGCCTGCGGCATGTTATGGCCGGCGGGCCTCATGGCTCAGAAAAAAAAGAATGAAAAGTCTGTTACTGCCCCGGCTGCTTCAAAAGCACGCCTCAGTACTTCCACCCTCAGCGGCCTGCGCCTGCGGGCCGTAGGCCCGGCCCTGATGTCGGGCCGCATCAGCGACTTTGCCGTTAACCCCCAAAAACCCAGCGAATACTACATCGCCGTCTCTTCCGGGGGCGTGTGGAAAACCGAAAATAAGGGCATTACCTTTACCCCCCTCTTTGACCGCCAGGCTGTTTACTCCATCGGCTGCATCACCATGGACCCCCACAACCCCCGCGTGCTGTGGGTAGGTACGGGCGAAAACAATGCCCAGCGCAGTGTGGGCTATGGCGATGGGGTGTATAAAACCGAAGATGGCGGAAAGAGCTGGAAAAACATGGGCCTGAAGACCTCCGAACATATTGGCAAAATCATCGTGCATCCCCAGAATTCCGAGGTGGTATATGTGGCCGCCCAGGGGCCGCTGTGGAGTGAAGGAGGTGAGCGTGGGCTGTACAAAACCACCGATGGCGGCAAAAGCTGGGAGGCAGTGCTGAGCATAGACGAACACACGGGGGTGACCGATGTGGTGATGGACCCCCGGGATCCGGAGGTGCTCTACGCTGCCGCATGGCAGCGGCGGCGGCACGTGTGGACCTACATCAGTGGCGGGCCCGCTTCGGCCCTGTACAAAAGCACCGACGGCGGCAAAAGCTGGCGCAAGCTCAGCCGCGGCCTGCCCTCCGGCGACCTCGGCCGCATTGGTCTGGCCATTTCGCCCGCCAACCCCGACTACGTATATGCCATCATAGAAGCTGCCGACGATAAGGGCGGCTTTTTCCGCTCCACCGACCGGGGCGAAAGCTGGGAAAAACGCAGCAGCCACAGCACCATTGGCCTCTACTACCAGGAAATATTCTGCGACCCCAAAAATGTGGACCGGGTGTACTCCATGAACACCTTTGCCATGGTAACCGAAGACGGCGGCCGTACCTTCCGCCCTGTGGGAGAAAGTGACAAGCACGTGGACAACCACGCCCTGTGGATTGACCCCCACAATACCGACCACCTGCTCATGGGCTGCGATGGCGGCATTTACGAAAGCTATGACCGGGGAAAAATCTGGGACTACAAGCCCAATTTGTCCATTACCCAGTTTTACAAAGTGGTAACCGACAACGATGAGCCTTTTTACAACATCTACGGTGGTACGCAGGACAACAACAGCCTGGGCGGCCCTTCGCGCACCATCAACCGCCACGGCATCCTCAACACCGACTGGTATGTCACCAATGGAGGCGATGGCTTTGAGTCGGCGGTGGACCCCGAAAATCCCAACATCGTTTATGCTCAGGCGCAGTACGGCGTGCTGGTGCGCTACGACCGCCAAAGCGGCGAGCGCCTGCCCATACAGCCGCAGCCTGGCAAGGACGAGCCCGCTTACCGCTGGAACTGGGATGCTCCCCTCATCATCAGCCCCCATGCCCACAACCGCCTCTACTTTGCGGCCAACATCCTCTTTCGCAGCGACGACTACGGCAGCAGTTGGAAGGCCGTGAGCCCCGACCTCACCCGCCAGATCGACCGCAACAAGCTGCCCGTCATGGGCAAGGTGTGGAGCATGGATGCCGTGGCCAAGCACACCTCTACCTCCATTTACGGCAACATTACGGCCCTTACGGAGTCGCCTTTGAAAGAAGGGCTCATTTATGTGGGCACCGATGATGGCCTTATACAGGTAACCGAAAACGGCGGGCAGGCATGGCGCAAGATAGAATCGGTGTCCGGGGTGCCGGAGCGTACCTACGTCAACATGCTGCTGGCTTCTCAACACGAAGCGGGGCGGGTGTATGCCGTATTCAACAACCACAAAAACGGCGACTTTAAGCCCTACCTCTATCGCAGTGAGGACGGCGGCCTGAGCTGGACCGCTATTTCGGCCAACCTGCCCGAACGCGGCTCGGTCTATGCCATAGCTGAAGACCACGTAGATCCCAAACTGTTGTTTGTGGGAACCGAATTCGGGCTGTTTTTTACGGCTGATGGGGGCAAGAAGTGGATACAGCTCAAAAGCGGCCTGCCCACCATTGCCATACGCGACCTGGACATACAGAAACGGGAAAACGACCTGGTACTGGCCAGCTTTGGGCGCGGCTTTTTTGTGCTGGATGATTATACGCCGCTGCGGGGCATTTCGGAGGAATTGCTGGCCAAAGAGGCCCATATTTTTCCCATTAAGGATGCCTGGTTGTACGTGGAGGCCAATCCCATTGGCAGCAGCCAGGGGGCCAGCTTTTTTAAGGCGCCCAACCCTCCGCATGGAGCGGTATTTACCTATTACCTGAAAGATGCCCTCACCACCCGCAAGCAAAGGCGCAAAAAGGCCGAGGCGGCCCTCATTAAGGCCGACAAGCCGGTGGAGTACCCGCCCCTGGACAGCATACGGGCCGAAGACGACGAAGAAAAGCCCTTTTTGTTCTTCACCATTACCGATGCCGAAGGCAAGGAAGTGCGCAGGCTGAAAACCTCGGCCACTGCCGGGGTGAAGCGCATGGTATGGGATTTTCGCTATCCCTCCACGGAACCGGTGAGCCTGCGGGCCTCTAACAGCCGCTTTGGCCGCCGCTTTTCGGGCGGCCACCTGGCAGCCCCGGGCACCTACTACGTGTCCATGAGCAAGTACGTCGATGGAGTGGTGACGGAGCTGGTACCCAAACAGCCCTTTGTGCTCAAAGCCCTGCCCAATACCACCCTGCCCGCCACGGACCGCAAGGCCCTGCTGGCCTTCCAGAACGAGGTGTCCCAGCTGCGGCGCCTCATCCGCGGTGCCGCTCAGCTGAAAAGTGAGCTGGACAACAAGATGCGGCACATCAGCCTGGCCCTGGAGCAAACGCCGGATGCGCCAGTATCACTTTTCAAAGAAGTGCATGAACTCAAAACTGAACTCAAATCCATAGAGCGCCGTTTGCTGGGCGACCGCAGCGTATCGCGCCTGCAAATGGAAACTCCGCCCTCGGTGCTGGGCCGCATCGAATGGGCCAGCCGGGGCCTGATGGGTTCTACTTCAGCGCCTACAGGCGAGCAACGGGAGGCCTATGAAGTGGCCAAAGCCGACTTTGGCCCCCTGCAAAAGGCCCTGAATGCGCTGGCAACTGAACGCATTCCCAAACTAGAGCAGGCCCTCGAAGCCGCCGGCGCGCCCTGGACGCCCGGCCGCGTGCTGGGAGAAGAGGGGCAGTAGGGGACAGGATGCAGGATGCAGGTCGTAGCGCAGCGGAGATGCCTTTAAGGTAATGCAGGTCACAGGTTGGAGCGCAGCGGAAACTCCTTTAAGGAGATGCAGGTAGCAGGTGACAGGTAGTTGATTAGCCACTAAGTTCACTGAGGGCACGAAGCCAACTGGGGCAAAGTTTGAGGATGACCATTCAGGATGCAGGTAGCAGGTGACAGGATATCTTGCATCATGAATCCTGCATCTTGTCACCTTGCATCCCGCTCCTCAGTTTGCTGTTTGCAGGAAGTCCGATAGGCTTTGGCGGAGCAATTCCGGGCGCTCGATGTAGGGAAAGTGGCCGCAGCGCTCAAACATGAGCAGGCGGGCCTGTGGCATGGCGGCCTGCAGGGCCGGGGCGGCCACCTGGCCGCCCGTTTCTTCCTGCCCGTAGATGATGAGGGTGGGGCAGCTGATGCTGCCCAGTTGGGGGCGCAGCTCGTAGCTGGCCAGGTCTTTGCCCAGGTGCTGCAGCAGCCGGCTGCCCTGTACAAAAGTGGGCTGAAAGTGCAGACTCAGGCTGTCGGCCAGGCGCTTGTCGTAAAACTCGCGCCGGAAAAACTCGCGAAACAAGGCTTCATAAGCCGGTATTTGCTGCTGCTGAAAAGCGGGCGACTGCATGATCTCGTTGATGGCCGCCATTTCTTCGGGCGTGGTGTGCGCATTGAGCAAGCTGTCTTCCTTTGCTTTGAGCACATGGCTGGGGCTCATGGGATTGAGCAGGATGAGGGATTTCAGCCGTTGGGGGTGTGCGATGGCATAATACATGGCCAGCAGCCCTCCCCAGGAGTGGCCCAGCAGGTGGATGCGTTCGTGGCCGCTCATTTGCCGCACGGCCTCCAGGTCGCGTACAAACTGTGAAATGCTGATGCTGGAGGTGTCCACCTCTACGGAGGACCTGCCACAGGCCCGCTGGTCGTAAAAGATGAGTTCGTAATGTTGGGCCAGCATGCCCATTTGGGGTAGCAGGTAGCTGTGGTCCAGGCCCGGACCACCGTGTACCAGCAGGATGGGCTCGCCCTTCCCCATGCGCTTGTAGTAAAGTTCGGCTCCATCGCTTTGCAGCAGGCCTTCGCGTATTGGGGGGGCAGGCTGCTGTTGTTGGCAGGCCGCGCACAGCCATACGAGCATGCAGGCAGCCGGCAGCAGAGAAAATCGGGCATTTACATGCATAAACTTAGGTTTCATCCTCAGGCGTATCCTTTTTGAGGCGTTCCAGGTCCGAACCCACAATGGTGTCGTAGTCGATGTACTCAATACCCACGGTTTTTCCTGCCAGCAGGGCTTCGGCTATGGGTGGATAAATGCGCTTGTAGGCGTTGACCGAATCCATGATTTTGCCTTTGGCGCGTCCCACATTGCCTTTGGCCTGGTTGCCCACCAGCAGGCAGCCTTCGGTATCGTCGTCGTCATTGCCACTGTGGATGAGAATAAACTCAAAGCCGGGCACGTCCTGTATGTGCAGCATGCCTTTGTGAAAGGGCGATTTGAATTTTTTGAGGTAGCGTTGATGGAAGCCGCCTTCGGTGCGCAGCTGTATGGCATAAGTACCCGCCGGGATGCGGGTTTCTGCTTTTACTTTTTCCTCCTGAAACTGGTCTTCCAGGGTGTAGGCCAGAAACTTGCGACCGTGGGTGATGTCGAAGAGCAGGCCCAGGGTTTCGTCCTTGCCGCTGCTGTAGCGCAGCACCTGCAGCTTGAGGTCAAAGGCGTCCATGTCCTTGCCCACGGGAATACTGATGGCTTCCAGCCGCTTTTTTTCTTCCATCACCTGCAGCAGCCGCTTGTGCATGGCGTCGATTTCCTCTTTGGCTTTTACTTCGGCAATTTTGGGGCTCTGTACCGCCAGGCCGGAGACGGCTGTGAGGGCCATTTCGGCCTGTTCTTTTTGCTGCAGGGCTTCGGCCAGCTTCATTTCCGATTCTATGAGGGCAATTTTATCGGTGCGGGCGTCAATGCGTACCTGAAAAATTTTGGCGGGAATTTCCATCAGGGCCTTGAGCAGGCGAATGGGCAGACGCAGCAACTGCTCAACGGTGTTGAGCTGTTCTATTTCTATGTGGGTGGGGTAGCCCCATTCGTCAAACTCTATGCTGAAATGGTCGCTGGGGCCGCTGAGTTTGGGCATTTCTATGAGGTGAATGCCGTGGGGGTGGGGCAGCTGTACCAGCTGTACCTGTGTGCCTGCGGGGGTGGCCAGCTGCACTTCCAGGGCCTGCTGCATGCGGCACAATATGCCGGGGTAGAGCTGTCCCAATTGGGGGTCCGATTCGGTGGGAAGCTGTGGCACTGCTACCGTCGGCCCTTCTGGAATGTGCAGATTGAGGGCGGGGTCTATGGCTGACAGTTCTTTGTTGACGCGCTGCAGGGCAGCAGCATCAAAGGGGTCGAAGGTGACTTCATACACGGGCGTGGCCACCGCCGCAAGGGAGCGGGTGTGGGTGGCCAGCGCGGGCATGCCCGCGCCCGGGGCCGCTGCCGGAGCAGCCGCCAGCCCGAAAAGTTCATCGCTTTTCGTACCCCTTTCGGGAATGTTTCGGCTCAGGTACTGCAAAAAGCCCTGCGGGCTGAAGCGCAGCTTCAGCTCGTCGTGAGAAAGCAAGGGCTTGCGGTGGCGGAGGTAATAGCGGTGGGAAGGATCGGGAATGATGTGGCTGCGGGCCTCCAGCTGGTAGCGTTTGCTTTCATCCACCAACTGCTCATACACACGAAGCAGCAGCATGCCCCTGGGCAGGTGATAGCAGTGCAGGGTGCCTCCCTGGGCGTGTGTGGTGGAAACAAAAGGGCTTTTGGGCATGTGTAATCAGTTTTTCGTCAATTTTTGGGATGAATCTAAGCAAAGATAATGGGAATTGCGATAATTGCTGCGTATTTTCCCTCTCAATCCACCATAATCCTCCCTTTATGCACACATTTTTTCGCTACACTTTTTGCGGCCTGCTCGTATGCATGGCCCTGGGTACGGCTTTTGCCCAAATTGGCAATCTGGGCAACCGGGCCCGTACCGAACTGATCGGAGAAGTCAAAACCGAACTCGACAGCACCATACTGGGGGTCAAAACGGACATCAATGCCGAAATAGATGGCTTCAAAACCGAGCTGGGCGGCCACATTTCCGAAGTCAAAACTTCCGTTGACACCACCCTGGCCGATATACAGCAGCAGGTTAAGGAGACCAAAAGCGAAATCCTCGGCGCTATGGGTACCATTGTTTGGCGCTTTACCCTCATCGACATTCTCCTTTCGCTGATTACCACCCTGGTCACGGCCTACCTTACAGCCTGGCTTACCACCAGGCGGCTGGCCCTGCAGCAGTTGCGCAAGGAAATGGAAGCCCTCCTGGCCGAAACCCGCCAAAGTCTGGAGGAGGTTAAGGCCGCCGCTGAAGCCCTGGGGGAGAGGGAGTAGGACGTAGGCCCAATTCCCACCGGGGAATTGGGAGTAAGAGAACGCCCTTATAGACCCTCACTTGCTCACAGGCATTCCCTTTTCCTGCCAGTACGCATCGTCGTGAAAACTGTAAGCACTGGGCTGGTAGGAGTCCGGCAGCTCCACCTTTGCCTTATCGGGCACGGGCAGGTCCAGCAGGAAATACACCGCATTCACAAACAGCCTGCGGGTACCCTCCGACAGCAGGTCGGTGGAAGCGCCTATGGTAGAGGCAAAGGCCTTGCCCGGCTGGCCGCCCGGCAGTTGGTAGGACTTGATCCAGGCAATGGGCATCATGGGGTCGTTGGGGTTGCCCCCTTTGGCGTTGGCAGGGTTGGTCGTGGCTACCTTGCTGTCGGTAGGCCGCATGCCAAAGAGGGGATCGTTTTCGTCAAACTCCCCTTCGCGGTCTATGACTTGCCCCAGCACCAGGGGCTGGGTATCGCCGGGCAGCGGCAGGCGCAGCCCGTACACATCCGTGGGGCCCCAGATGTCGCCATCCTGTATGCCCCTGAGGATGGGGTGTTCTTCCGCACCGGGGGCAATGAGGCCCCGCGTACTCTGGTGCTTGTGGTGGCCGTGGTGGCTGATCCACTTTTCGCCCAGCACCAGGCGGCCAAAGCCGCCGTCCCAGGGGTCGCCTTCCCGCTGGTAGAAATTGCTGTAGCGCAGCCATTTGCTGGTGCTGTCCTTGATGTTGAAGGCGTGTGTGGCCGTGCGTATGCCAATGAGGGGGCGCCCGCTCAGCAGGTAGTCCTCAATGTGCTGCATTTGCTCATCGGGCAGTTCCCTAAAGCGGGTAAACAGCACCATGAGGTCGGCCGTTTGCAGGGCTTCCAGGCCGGGAATGTTGTGCAGGTAGTTGGGGTTGATGATGCCGGGCCGGGCCGGGTCCTGGGCAAAGAGCACCGTGCAGTCGAAGCCATGCTGCTCAGAGAGGATGCTGGCCAGCAGGGGCAGGGCCTCCTCAGAGCGGTACTCTTCGTCTCCGCTGATGAGCACAATGTGCTTGCCCTTGCCGGGGCCCTCAGTGCCTTTGTACTGCAGCCATTGGGGAGGGTTATTTTCTCCTTCGGTAGGTGTGGCCGGCTGCTTTGTCTGGCAGCTCAGCAGCAGCAGCATACTCAGAACGAAAAAAAAGGATTTCATGTTTGTAGGGTTTGAAGTATGTATGTTTGCTTGTCATGCAAGCTAGGAAAAAGTAAGGGAAGGAAAAAAGGGCGTACAGCCCGACGGGTAGCAAGGCGGAGGTATCCCCGGCACAGCCAAACACGAAAACCAACTGTTCGCTTTTCCCACACCTTCAGTTTGCCATCTCGCTAAAGAGCTGCTCAATGCGGGAAGCCGCCAGGGGTTCACTACCCGATCCCAGCAGGAGGGTATAGCGAAAATGAGCCGTTTCTCCTTTTTTGAGCGAAAAATTGAGCACTTCTTTGCCTTTGGAAAAGACCTTTTGCCCCAATGGATTGGCCGCAAACAGCCCGTAGGGGCGGGCATGCCAGTAGGTGGGGTAGCCCGGGTTCTGGGGGTGGTCCAGTATGACCACCGATACCACCTCATTTCCAATGGTACCTGAAAGTCGCATCCAGCGGGCGCGGCTGCCCCATACGGCTTCGTCTTTCAACCCTTCGCTGCTGAGGTAGTGGCCGCTCAGGCCGGGCGGAGGCGGCATTTTTTCGGCCTGAGGCCGTGCCTGTGCATCGGTCAGCAGCAGGGGCTTGTCGGTGGGGAGCTCCAGCTCGCGGGCTACCCGTATGGCTACCAGCCCTTCCTTGTTGTCGTTAAACTGCACCTCCTCCTGCAGGGCCTTCAGGCGGGTATGCCTCCGGATGAGGCGCAGCCCGTCTTTCTCTTCAAAGCGGAAATCGGTTTGTTCTTCCAGCAGCCTGTTGCCCGCCTGGTCTTCCCAAAAAGCCCGTACCCCCAGGTGGGCCTGCCCGCCGGAAACCGTTTGGGTCAGGAGTTCCTCATGCCGGATTACGCCATAGTGGTTTTTCCTTTCGGCAGGCACCCGGTAGGAGTTGTTCCAAAAATCCAGGCCGTTTACATCCCCGTAGTTGAGCCAGTGGCCCAGGTGGTGGGGATGGTCCACCCGCTCGTAGGGCCGGGGCTGCAAGGGAAACCCCCGCGTAACTGGCTGGCCCGAGGCCGTAAGAATGGGATAGAGCACGGGTTTTTCCATGCTGTCGGCGTACAAATAGGCCGTAAACAGCCGACCATCTATCAGCACGTCCACCCGCGACTGCTCCGGATGGTGCTCCAATTGGATGGAAGCTGCTGGTGCTGCTTCGGGCCGGGCTGCCGAATGGCAGCCCGCACAGCCCAGCCACCAGGCTGCTACAGCCAGCAGGGCGGTATGCCCACTGGCGGCTATGATTCCATATACCTGCTTCATTTCTGGCATGCTTCATTTTTTTATAGGCCAACAAGAAAAGCCGACTCAACTTGCCCGGACGTCTTTCTGTATCTAAAAGCAAAACAAGCCCTTACAACTCCCGTATCCAGATGTTGCGGTAGCTCACGGGGTTGCCGTGGTCTTGCAGCATGAGGGGCAGTTTATCGGCATGAGCCTTGTAAGATGGCAGCCCGATGTACACCGTGGGGCCCCGCAATTCCACGTGATTTTGCACCAACACGCCATTATGGATAACCGTTACGTAGGCTGGTCTTACCACCATGCCATCCTTGTTGAAGCGGGGAGCTGAATAGATGATGTCATAGGTCTGCCAGGTTCCGGGCGGGCGGCAGGCATTGACCAGGGGAATGTGTTGTTTGTAAATACTGGCTGCCTGGCCGTTGGAGTAGGTTCGGTTGTTGTAAGAGTCCAGCACCTGCACTTCGTAATTGGATTGCAGGAAGATGCCACTGTTGCCCCTTCCCTGGCCTTCGCCCACTACTTCGGCAGGGGTTCGCCATTCGATGTGGAGCTGGCAGTCGCCAAAGCCCTGGCGGGTTTGTATGGCACCCGTCCCTTTTACCACCGTCATGGCGCCATCGGACAGGGCCCATTTGGCCTCCCCTCCATTTACGCTTTCCCAGGCCGAGAGGTCGCTGCCGTCGAAGAGCACAATGGCATCGGAAGGGGCATCCGAAGGGGTAGTGCCAGGGGTGACCACCCTCGGCTCGGGTTCCCATACTTCAGTGGCTTCGGGGGGCAGTTTGCTCTGCCCAAAAAGGCTGGTACTCAGTAGCATACCCATCAGAACCATAAACGGTATGCAAAAGAAGAAAGCGGCTGTTTTTTTCATATCAATTATCAGTATTAAAAAAGTGAATTAACAAAGAAACAGTAACTATTCAGCATCCACAGGGTAAAAAAAAACAATTGTTGTAAGTTGCTCATTTTCAATGAAATGTATTAACCACCTCCAACTCCTCCTTGAAAAGGAGGAGAGTTCTCCGGGGCAGGCGG
>RFHT01000141.1 GCA_003696835.1 Bacteroidota bacterium | reverse complement strand
CCCAACCGCTTTAAGTCCTGGGAAGAAATTCGTTAGAAATAGCTGCGGAAGTTACTTGTGTAATGAGGTAAGCCTTTTCTGTTTAATGCCCGGTATAGATTGGTCTTAATTTTGGCCAAAAACTCAACCGGGGTCATGAATAAACGGAACGCCCAGCGCTCAAATTACCAGCAGCATGTACAGCTAAACAGAAAGCTGAAACTCTGGATCAGGCCCCTGCTGCTGCTATCTATTGCAGTGGTAGCCGTCCTTGCGGTTTTGCTTGTGCTGCCTATTTTCCAAATACATCCACCCGTAAATGACGAGCGTGCAAGTGCCCTATTAATTCCCGCCAGCGAGGACTGGTGCAGCCGGGAGCTGTACACCAGCCTGGGCGCTACCCCCGATGGGCGCGCAGCCAGCTGCGGAGAGGGAGGAGAAGCCGGTAGGGTGTGGTTTAAATTTCAGGCCAGCCGTCCACAGGTAACCATTACCCTCAAAACCAACGGCAGAGGTGATCAGATCCGGAATGCATACATCAGCCTTTGGGACGAAGCAGGCACAGAACTTCAATGTACCCCACCCGTGGACAGCAAGTCGGGCGTGCAGCTCACCACCAATGAGCTGCAAACGGGCCGTGCCTATTACCTGGCGGTGAGCAATGTGAGCAAAGAGGAAGAGGGCACCTTTGAGTTATGCCTGAGTACCCAGGGCAACTACGACTTCCGGGAGAGTGCCGTTTTTCTGGCCGATGTTTCGGACTGGTGCTCCGAAGACGCCCGTTTTTCCACCCTCTGGGCAACGGCAGACGGCCCCGCAGGCAGTTGCTGGAAAGCGGGCCCCAACTACAACCGATGGTTTCGTTTTCAGGCTACGACGCCCCATATCAGCATACAGGTGGAATCCGGAGAAGAAAAAGGCAGCCTGCTCAAGCCGCTGATTGCTCTGTGGAATGATGAAGGGAAGGAGCTGGCTTGTACGCGTTTTGTGGAAAATGAAGAAAAAACTACCCTCAATTTCTCTGGTCTTACACCCGGAAAAACCTACTTTTTTGAAATTGACAACCATGCCGGCTATGCCGGTGCCTACCGGGGCAGCTTCACCCTGTGTGTGGACGATGAGGTAGGCTATGATTTTCGCAAGCATGCACATCTGCTGTCCAATATCACCAACTGGTGTTCTGAACAGGGGGCATTCTCCACCCAGTGGGCGACGGGCGACGGTGCGGCAGGCAGCTGCCAGCAGGACGAGCCACACCACAACCGCTGGTTTAAATTTCAGGCCACAGCGCCCGGTATTTTGGTACAGCTGAAACCCGGCCAGGCTGGCAGCAGTATTCAGAAGCCTTTTCTGGTGTTGGAGGATGAGTGGGGGCTGGAAATAGCCTGTGCCAAATATGTAGAAGCCCTGGGTACGGTGGCCCTGAGCAGCCAGTCTCTCAGCCCGGGCTCCTGGTACTACCTGGCCGTGGACAATGAACCCGAAAGCAGGGGCGGACATACGGGCAGCTTTAGCCTGTGTGTAAACAGCCAGGCCGACAACGACTTCAAAGAAGCGGCCGAACCCCTTCCCGCCACCGGCAATTGGTGCTCAGGCCCCGGGGCTTTTTCCACTCTCTGGGCCAGTGCTGATGGCAGGGGTGGAAGCTGCTGGCAACACCCTCCGGCCTACAATCGCTGGTTCAGCTTTACCGCCACGGCCCCCAAACTGCGCATAGAGCTGCAAACGGGTGGCGCAAATGGCAGCATTCGCTTCCCGGTCATGGCCGTATGGGATGAAGCAGGCCAGGAAGTGGGCTGTGCAGCGGCCAGCCAGGAAGTGGAAAATCTCCAGCTCGAATTGCAGGGCCTCAAAACAGGTAGTACCTATTTCCTTAGCGTGGACAACAACCCCGCCTACGAAGGCGTTTACCGGGGGAGTTTCAGCCTGTGTATAAAACCCCTGCTGTCGCCCTGAACTAAAGCCCCGGGCTAAAGCCGCGGGGCTAAGGAACCTGCTTGGCCAGGCACGGCTTCCTTAGCCCGGACACTTTAGTGCCGGGCGAACTGCATCCATTAGTTTTTGTCCGCCCGCCGGCGCCCCCGATTTAACATCGGGATAACTGGTGCCGGTAGCAGAGGGCCCTGGCCTGCTGGGGGGTTACAAACCCCATTACTATTTCCACAGCAGTTGCAAACTGCTGCGGGCAGTTCATGCTGGCGTGCTTCGCACGCCATGAACACCAACAACCGCCCCCAACAGCAATTGCTGTCAGGTTGAGGCTGGCCCGTGCGTGGGGCTTGCAGGGCCGAAACATCTCCTGCGGATTGGGCACCAGAGAACCCCCGCTACGCGCAAGCAGGAAACCCTTCAGCACGCATTATACAACTGCCTATATCTCGGTGTTTTTGTCCCAGGCTTCGAGCAGGTCTGCCACCCGCCGCACGAAGCGGCCTCCCAGGGCGCCATCGATGACGCGGTGGTCGTAGGAGTGCGACAAAAACATCTTGTGGCGTATGGCTATGACGTCTCCTTCGGGGGTTTCCAGCACAGCGGGTAGCTTGCGGATGGCCCCCGTAGCCAGAATGGCCAGCTGGGGCTGCATGATAATGGGTGTGCCCATTACGTTGCCAAAGGTGCCCACATTGGAGAGGGTATAGGTGCCGCCTTCCAATTCCTGAGGTTTGAGCTTGTTTTCTCTGGCGCGCCTGGCCAGGTCGTTCACTGCAGCGGCCAGGCCAGCCAGGTTGAGGCGGTCGGCATGCTTCACTACGGGCACGATGAGGTTGTCGTTGGGCAGGGCCACCGCTATACCGATGTTGATGTCTTTTTTGAGCAAAATGCGGTCGCCATCTACCGAAGCATTGATGAGGGGATGCTCGCGCAGGGCTTTGACCACTGCCTGTAAAAACAGGGGCGTAAAGGTGAGCTTTTCGCCGTATTGCTTGAAAAACTGGTCTTTTACCCGCTTGCGCCACTGCACCAGGTTGGTTACATCTGCCTCCACAAAAGAGGTAACATGGGCCGAAACATGGGTAGAATAAATCATGTTTTCGGCTATCATCTTGCGCATGCGGTCCATCTCCAGCACTTCCATCGCCCCAGAGTGCTGGAAGGTTTTGGGGGCAGGTGGCTGAAAGGCGGCAGCAGCCGTGCGTATGGCTGTTGCCGGGGCCGCAGATGCAGCTTGTTTTTGGGGCTGCGCTGGCGGTGTAGGTACCTGCTCAGCAGGGGGCTGCTCCTGCCGTTGCTTCAGGTAGGCGAGTATGTCTTTTTTGGTTACGCGGCCTCCGCGACCCGAACCAGGTACCTGCTCCAGCTCAGCCATTTGGATGCCTTCCTTGCGGGCAATGTTGAGCACCAGGGGCGAATAAAACCTTCCGGAGCCATCCCTGGGTTTGGTGGCCACAGTTTCCAGCACCGGCTCGGCTGCAGGTACGTAGGGCACTTCCGCGGCGGCGGCTTCTTCTCCGTCCGGAGCTTCGCCATTATGGGATTCTTCCACACTATCGGTTTCAATGAGGGCAATCACTTCTCCCACAGGTACCACATCTCCTTCTTTAAAGCGCACTTCCAGCAGCTTGCCATCCACAGGGGAAGGCACTTCGGAGTCCACTTTGTCGGTGGCAATTTCCAGGATGGTTTCTTCCTGCTCCACCTCGTCGCCGGGCTGTTTGATCCACTTTAAGATGGTGGCCTCTATGATGCTCTCGCCCATTTTGGGCATCACTAATTCATATTTTGCCATGGTAGTAGTCTTTTTTAGCTAAACAATGTGGCCGCTGCCACGGGATGCCTGAAGCAACAAGGTACAAAATTAGGCAGAAATACTGCCTTACTCAAAGTGTTGCTGTATTTTTTTCCAACACAGTATGAGGGCATAATTGGCTGCGCGCTCAATGTTTACGTTGCGGTCGTAGAGCAGGGTGGCCCAGTGGGCGTAGCTGCCCCTGACGTCGCTGTAGGCCAGCCATGCGCCGGTTTGTTCTCCGGCCTGGGCTTCGGCTATGCCGGTGGTGGCCAGCCCGATGTCGGCCCCCAGCAGTTTGCGCACCCCTTCGGCCATTTGGCGGGCCACGGGCTCCGATACCACGGTATGGGCCGCAATGTCTTCGGCTTTTACGCCCAGCAGGCTGGTTTTGACAGCAGGCTGGTAGGCCGTTACCGAGCCGTTAAAGTAGTG
>RFHT01000140.1 GCA_003696835.1 Bacteroidota bacterium | reverse complement strand
GTGCCACCGGACAATACCAGCCGGGAAATTACCTTCGATATTTCCACCAGCCCCTTTACTGCGCTGGCCAATGACGACGGATGGCTGATACATCCTTCTGAGGATATATTGCTCGTAAACGTGGGTGGCACCATCCACGCCCTTTCGGCAGTGTGTACCCACAATGGCTGCAACAACAGCTGGTCCTACAGCGCCCCGGAGTTTACCTGCGGCTGCCACGGCTCCCGCTTCAACAACAATGGGGGCGTAACCAACGGGCCCGCCCAGAGCCCGCTGCGCAAGTTTGCCGTCAGTGTACAGGGCACCATGGTGACCGTTACAGTTTGAGCAAAGCGAAAAAAACATAGATTTTGCCCCCCAATTGGCTGCGTGCTCTAGGTGCATGGGTTTGATCCCTGCGGGGACTACAAAGGTTGGGTCCCGCCGGGCCTATCGCCGTGCCAGCTCCATAGGAGCTGAACCTTTGTAGCCTTTCGACACACAACAATTCCTGAAGCCCCAGAGGGGCGGCACCTGCTAGCGTTGAAGCAACAAGGGTTACGTCCCTACGGAACTGATTTTGTGTTGGCTGTGCGCTAAGTGGCTAAACAAGCTTGCCTCATCCTTCACTGCTGGTATGGTCGGAGATGATGACCCATTTTCCCCCTATCTTTTTCCATACCAGGGTAAAGTAGCCGCTGAGGTCACCTATGGTGCGGGTGAGGTAAAACTTACCGATAACAAAGGCCGTCTTTTTGTCGATTTTGTTCATGCGGAGGATGTCAAACTTCAGTTTTCCCATGGCGGTGCGGTCGGGGTAGCGGGCGTGGTAATTGTCTTTGGTGGTTTGCCAGCCGTATTTGGGGCCACTGGCGCCTACAAACACCAGCTCATCCGACTTGAGGTAGCCCTCCATAAAGGCGTCAATGTCGCCTTCGTTCCAGGCTTTTTCCTGCATGGCAAATACCTCCATGATGGCTTCCCGCTCGGCGCGGGAGAGCTGCTGGGCAAACAAAGCGCCGGGCAACGCAATACCTAATAGAAAGAAAACGATTATTCTGTTCATCTGCTTGTGGATTGATTGGGAAGCCAATATACACATAGCCACCCAAAATGGTGCAAGCACAGGGCCCCTTTTCGGGCAATTGCAGGTTTTAGCGGCCAGCATACCCGGCGGCTTTTGGGAAGGGGTTGCAGCACAGCCTATTTTTGCGCAAGTTTGCGGCAGAAAATGTAAAGGCCCGGGTGGCACGATGTTGGAGGAGCAGACGGGAAACCCGATCAGATTACAGCTGACGAACAAAGGAATATGGCGAGAATACTCACAGGCATACAAAGTACCGGGGTTCCCCACCTGGGGAACCTGCTGGGCGCAATTTTGCCCGCTATTGAACTGGCCAACCAGCCAGGCAACGAGGCTTTTTTGTTTATTGCAGACCTGCACAGCCTCACCAGCATCAGGGACCCCCAACTGTTGCGCATGAACACCTATACCACTGCTGCTGCCTGGCTGGCATGTGGGCTGGATACGGAAAAAACCGTGTTTTACCGCCAGTCGGATGTGCCCGAAGTTACCGAGCTGACCTGGTACCTCAACTGCTTCATGCCCTACAGCCGCCTCAAGCTGGCGCACTCCTTTAAAGACAAGGCCGACCGCCTGGAACTCGTTAGCGGAGGCTTGTTTACCTACCCGGTGCTCATGGCGGCAGATATTCTGATGTACGATGCTGAAATTGTACCTGTGGGCAAAGACCAGAAGCAGCATCTGGAGTTTACCCGCGACCTGGCCGAAAGCATGAATCACCACTATGGCAAGGAACTCTTTGTGGTGCCGGAGGCAAAGATAGATGAGCAGGTGATGACCATCCCAGGCACTGACGGCCAGAAGATGAGCAAATCGAGAAACAATACCATTGTGCTGTTTCAGGGCAACAAAAAACTGCGCAAGGAGGTGATGAGCATCGTCACCGACTCTACGCCCCTGGAAGCTCCCAAAAACCCCGACACCTGCAATGTGTTTGCTCTGTATCGGCTGCTGGCTTCCCCTGAGGAGGTGGAGCAAATGCGAGCCAACTACCTGGGAGGCAACTATGGCTACGGCCATGCCAAAAAGGCCCTGCTGGAGCTGCTGACGACCCGGTTTGCCAAAGAGCGCGAGCGTTATGATTACTACATGAACCACCTCGACGAGCTCGACCAGAAGCTGGCCGAAGGAGCCGAAAAAGCCCGGAAAGTGGGCAACCAGGTACTCAGGCGCGTCAGAAAGGCCATCGGATATCAATAGCAGAGCAGCTCTTGGGGCTTGCCTTGCAAAGAAATTTGGTTAAATTCGGCTTGTAACATCCAGTTGCCTTCTTCGTTAACACTCCAAATACATCCGCAACCCAAAAGCCTATATATGCACATAGCCATTGCTGGAAATATTGGCGCCGGAAAAACAACCCTGACCTATTTGCTGTCCAAATACTTTGGGTTTGAGGCCTTGTATGAGGATAATGAGCAAAACCCTTACCTCATGGATTTTTACTCCGATATGCCCCGCTGGTCATTTAACCTGCAGGTGTATTTTCTCAACTCTCGTTTGCGCAAAATTGTAGGCATCAGAAGAGAAAACAAAAATGTCATACAAGACCGGACCATCTATGAGGATGCCCAGATTTTTGCGCCCAACCTGCACGCCATGGGGCTGATGGACGACCGGGATTATTCTACCTACAAAAACCTCTTCGAAGCCATAGCCGACCTGGTACAGCCTCCCGACCTCATGGTTTACCTGCGCTGCAACCTGGCCACCCTGGTGGAGCAAATCAACAAGCGGGGAAGAAATTACGAGGATTCCATTCGCCTGGATTACCTGCGCAGACTGAACGACCGCTACGAAGAGTGGTACGAAAACTACAACTACGGCAAAAAGCTCGAAATTGTGGTTTCGGAACTCAACTTCCGCGACAATCCCGAGCACCTGGGCATCATCATCAACAAGGTAAAAGCCGAACTGTACGGGCTTTTTTCATAAATGCATTTTCCATTATTTACTTTTCTCATGCATATACCCACTATTGATACAGTCATATTTGACCTGGGCGGGGTGTTGGTCGATTGGAACCCCCGCTACCTGTACCGGAAAATTTTTAAAGACGAAGCCGAAATGGAGTGGTTTCTCAGCCAGGTGTGTACCCCGGAGTGGAATGCCATGCAGGATGCGGGCCGCACCATTGCTGAAGCCAGTGGCATACTGCTGGAGGCTTATCCCCAATACCGCGAGCAAATTCTCGCCTTTTACGACCGCTTTGAAGAAACCTTCAGTGGGGTGATCCCTGGTACGGCAGCCATCTTGAGGCAGCTGGCTGCTTCGGGCAGCTACCGCCTCTATGCCCTCACCAACTGGTCGGCCGAAACCATGCCTCGTGCAAAAAAAATATTTGAGGAATTTCACCTCTTTGAAGGCATGGTGGTTTCGGGAGAGGAAAAGCTGGTAAAGCCCGACCCGGCCATTTACCAGCTGCTGTTTGAGCGCTTCGGTATTCAGCCGCCGCGTAGTGTGTACATAGACGACTCCCTGCCCAACGTGCAGGCCGCCAGCCAGCTGGGCCTGCATGCCATTCATTTCAACGGGCCTGAGCAGTTGCGGGCTGAGCTGGAAGCTTTGCTTCCCATGCAATTCGCCTCAGCTTCCTGAGCAAGGGCTCTGAAAACTGAGGCGATAAAAGCTGTTTATAAGTGGGACTAATCGACTTTTCTCACATGCCCAAAGCCGCTGATGCGTTTGTGCAGCTCAGGGGAGCCCTTATAACTCACTGCTCCGGCACCCGAAATGGCCACCTCCAGTCGGTCTGAGACGTTCAGCTCGGCATTGCCTGCGCCGGAAATGGCTACTTTGGCAGCGCGCAGCTCCAGCTCATCGGCTTCAATTTTGCCTGCACCCGAAATGGACATGTTCGCTTCGCGGGCCTGGCCTTCCAGTTCCAGGTCGCCGGCGCCACTTACACCTACTTCCAGCTTTTGGGCGGCTACCTCCAGATCCACATCGCCCGCACCGGAAATTTGCAGCTTCAGCTCATCGGCCTGAAGCACATCCTCCGACTCCATGTCCACCGCCCCGCTGACTATGATGCGATGGTACCTGGGAGCAGAAATGAACAATTTTATATCCTCTCCTTTGCGGAGTTTTTCTTTGGTAGATATGTTCAGCACACCATCACGAATGTAAACCTTGATGCGATCATCCAGCTTGCGGTTGCCTTCAATGCGGTAGGCATTTTCGCCCGTGGCCAGTGTTACTTCGTAATTTCCCGACACCACCACAGAGTGGAAGTCGCCTTCTGCATGCTCGGCATGCAGTTCTTTTTCTATATTCCGGAAATGCAGCTCTTCGGCCTGTTGCTCCTGCTCAACACTATGCTCATGCCTGACTTCCACCTTGACATGATCGTCATGGCGCTGCCAGTAATAGATGCCTAAACCAACTATGACCAGGCTGCCGTAAAAAACCATTTTAACAAATCGACTCATGATGATGTTGTTAGAAGTGATGTTAGGATTGTTATTTGCATACGAAATTCCGAAGGACTTTGTTTGGGCAATGCCTTCTTACAGAAAAAGAGTCGCTTGCAGAGCGGGAGGTTGTAATATGCAGGAAAAAAACGGCTTCAGGCCATATTTTTCTCCGAAATTTTGCTTTTCACCAGTTCAGTGAGCTGCGCCGGTGTGTGGTTAAGCGATAGCTCCTCATCGTGAATGAGTATCCCAAACTCGCGCTCGCAGCTCATGATGAGCTCCACCAGGTCGAGGGAATCAATGCCAAAGTCGTCTCCCAGTACTTTGTCGATGCTGTAAGCATCTGCTTCCAGGTTTGAGAGTTTGGTCACAAGGTTGCGGATAATTTCTTCAATCGTCACAGCTTTAGTTCATTCCTGTTTCACAAATAAAGGGAAAGGTAGTGATTATTACAGGCCAAAAATCTTTTGAAAGCCTGAATCGCCACAATTCCCCTCTGAGCAGTATTCTTGCTATATTTGCCAAATGGTTCAGCAATATTTCCTTCGACTACCCTCATACCCCCGCGGCTTTCACCTCATTACTTCGGAGGTGCTGGCAGCGGTACCCGCCCTGCCCGATACGGGCGTGATGCACGTTTTTATCCAGCACACCTCGGCCGGGCTTTCTCTCAACGAAAATGCCGACCCCTCGGTACGCGTGGACTTTGAGCGCATTTTCAACAAGCTGGTGCCCGAAAACCAACCCTACTACACCCACACCCTGGAGGGTAGCGATGACATGCCCTCCCACGTAAAAAGCAGCCTGGTGGGTGCTTCGGTAAGTATCCCCATTACGCGGGGAAGGCTCAACCTGGGCACCTGGCAGGGTATTTACCTGTGCGAGTTTCGCAACCGTGGCGGCAGCAGAAAGCTGGTTATTACCATTTATTCCTAATTTTCCCACATGAAGCTCAACTACAAAACCTACGGCCAGGGGCCTGCACTCATTATTTTACACGGCTTGTTTGGCTCGCTCGACAACTGGGTGAGCCATGCCAGGGCTTTGAGCGAATTGTTTAGCGTGTATGTGCTGGACCAGCGCAACCACGGAAAATCGCCCCATTCCAGCGAATGGAACTATGAGCTGATGGCCCTGGACTTACTGGAGTTTATGGACGATCAGGGCATTTTTCGCGCCCATCTGCTGGGGCACTCCATGGGAGGCAAAACCGCCATGCAATTTGCCGGTATGGAACCCGACCGCATCGACAAGCTCATCGTGGCAGATATGGCCCCCAAAGCCTATCCGCCCCATCACCGCGAAATTCTCGAAACGCTCATACAACTGGATGTGAGCAAGCTCAGCAGCCGGCAGCAGGCCGACCAGCTCATGCAGCAGGGCATAGCCGAAGCCAGTGTGCGCCAGTTTTTGCTCAAAAGCCTGTTGCGTCAGCCCGGGGACGGATTTCGGTGGAAATATAACCTGCCCGTTATTTATGCAAAATACGAAGAAGTGCTCAAGGCGATTGAACTGCCCTTCCCCTTTGAAGGGCCCAGCCTGTTTTTGTACGGCACCCGCTCGAATTATATCCTGCCCGAAGACCATGAACTGATACGCAAACAGTTTCCCCGTGCCCGCTTTCAGGCCATAAAAGGGGCCGGGCATTGGCTGCATGCCGATGCCCCTGAGGCTTTTCTGCAGGCAGTGAAGGAATTCCTGGCCACATAAAGCCTCCAATTTTAGGTGAAATGTGTTGGTTGTTATGATTTTTTGGCAGAATGTATTAAATTTACTTTTCTGATTTATATATTCAGTTTTTATGAAATTAACCATCGTAACCGGTTTTGTTCTGTTGATTTTGTGTGCTGCCTGTATCAGCTTTGAAAACAAAGAGCAGGCCGGGGAGCAAGCCCTGGACTCCGTAGAGGTAGCGTTGCCTGCCTCCAACATAGCCGAGGAACTGCCGGAACTCATTGGGGAATGGGAAAATGTGGGCATGCTGGCCGGCGGCATGCTGCTCTCTGCCGATGACATTTCTCGCCCCAATCGCAGCTTTACTGCTGAAGGGCTCATGATCATCTCTCCGCTGGGCAGCAAGCCCGATACCTCCACTTTTATCTATGAAAACGGCTATCTGAGGGCCGGGCAGGAAGGTACTGAGCGCATCAAGCTGCTCACTGCCGACAGCCTGATTATTGAGAATGAACTGGATGGTGAAGCGGTGGACTTTTTGTTTGTGAGAAAATAGAACAATATGCATGCATATTGTTGGGTAATTGTGTATTTTGGTGGTGCATTAAGTTAAATATATATGGACTTCGCTGAGTTTATTTCTTTCTGGACGCATAGTGCCACCCGCATTGTATCGCGCTACTTCATTTTTGCAGGCAGTGCATTTTTTATCTTTTATGTGTTGCTGAAGCGCCCGCTTTGGTTCCGCAAAATTCAGAAGCGCATGCCCCGGCTCAGCGACTACGGTAGGGATATATTTTATTCCCTCATTACCGTTTCCATTTTTGCCACGGTGGCTTTTGTGGTGCTCTTTGTTGCCCGGCCCTACACCAACCTGTACAAGGACATCGCCACCTACGGCACAGCCTATTACCTCTTCACCTGGGTGTGGATGTTGTTTCTGCACGATACCTGGTTTTACTGGATGCATCGCCTCATGCATCATCCGCTGCTGTTCAAGCATGTGCACCTGGTACATCACAAGTCCACCAACCCCTCCCCCTGGACGGCCTATGCTTTCCATCCCCTGGAGGCTTTGGTAGAAGTGGGCATTGTGCCCCTTATTGCCTTTACCCTGCCGGTGCATGCACCGGCCCTGGGCCTGTTTTTTCTCTTCCAGATTATTTACAACGTATATGGTCACCTGGGTTTTGAACTCTACCCCAAAAATTTTCACAAAACCCTCATTGGCCGCTGGATCAATACCTCCGTGGCACACAACCTGCACCACAAACGCTTTAAGGGAAACTACGGCCTGTATTTCCTTTTCTGGGATCGTCTCATGGGCACCCTGAGAGAAGACTACGACTCCACCTACGAGGCTACTACGCAAAAAGCCCCGGAAAAAATGCCTCAAACCATGTCCTGACAGCATGGGAAGCGGGTAAATACACCTGGCAAGCTACCTCTCTGAAAGCAACAATAGTTCCTACGCGGGTCAGGGGAGCACAAAAGTGTTTTTTCACCAATATTCAGCCAGCAGACACCTTCTTTCATTGTGAATTTTTTTTCTGCCCAATTCGTCCTTAATTCGCCTGCGAAATGATCGTGATGAACACTTAAAAACCTCTTATGATGAAACGAATACTGATATTGGTATCAGCTGCACTTTGGGGGTGCAGCATGGGGCTTGCCCAAAGCAATGCCATCAAGCTCAACTTGCTGGCCCTACCCTTCGGCAATATTGCCGGTAGTTATGAATT
>RFHT01000021.1 GCA_003696835.1 Bacteroidota bacterium | reverse complement strand
CCCAGCACAAAATAGGAAATGATGGTGATGAGAATAATGCCAAAACGCAAATTGAACATACTGGCCACTGCCAGGGGCATACCAATCACCAGGGCAGTTCCTACAATGGCCACGACCACCCCCTTCAGGGCAAATATGAATGACAGGCCCAGTGCACATAACATGAGAAAAGCATAGCCGAAGGGAGAGTTGAGCTTTCGCTCAATAAACTCTCTCCTCAGCCACTCCTCCAGGGGGGATCTTTTTCTTTTCTCTGTCAATTCCAAATCAAAAACATGCATAATTCCAGCCTTCAATCAACTCACAAAAACAGTATCTTCACAAAAAAGGCAAGACACATCAGAAAGCAAAAGGCAATGACCAGGCTTTCGTGCACCTTCTCATTGTTGGTTAGTTCAACTTCTTTCCAGTCTTCTTTTGAGTTTTCCATATCCCAAATCTTCATTTCTTACTTCTAACTATTCGTAAAGTTAAAACAAATATAGCGGAATGATGACGGCCAGTGCTTTAGTGGTTAATTGTGCTTGTTCATTGGGCAATGAACTGAGTTTTTTAGTCATTTTCGCTATTTGCCAATCTTTACCTTCCTTCTCCATCGCTGAGTTTGCGCAGGCCCGGTTTACCGGACTTGTCCTGTTTTCTGTCGCCCAAATGCGCATGCACCAGATCCCAAAAGGCAGCCACCCGGGCTTCCCAGGTATTGGTTTGGGCCACAGCCATGCGATGGCGGCGGGCCTCCTCGTGGTCCTCGTCAATGGCCTTCCCCACCATGCTCACAAACTCTTCGGGCCGTACCGCAATTTGGGCAATGCCGGCAAAGTCGTTGATGTCGTCGGAAAAGCAGGTGGAAACCACAGGCTTGCCTGCAGCCAGGTATTCGTTGATCTTCAGTGGGTAAATGCTCTTGGTGAGTTTGGTACAGCGGAAGGGGATGATGGTGCAGTCCATATAATGCAGGTAGGCCGGCAGCTCACTAATGTCCTTGCGGCCGGTAAAAATGACATTGGGCATGTCGTCCAGACCTACCTCCTCATAGTGCTCGCCTTTTGGGCCCACCATGAGCAGGATTTTGTCCTGGTGAACCAGGGCGAGTTTTTTGAGCAGCTCGTAGTCAATGCGTATGCTGATAGCCCCCGTATAGCCAATGATTTTTTTGCCTTCCAGCCCCCTGAGTTCGGGTGGCCGGGGAAAGCTTTGCTCGGCCGCCTTGCGAAACAAGCCAATATCGGCCGCGTTAGGCAGGTAATGCACCGGCGTTTGGGCGTTGGCCATGAGGCGCACCAGCTCCTGGGAGGTGGCCGTTACAAAGTCGGCCCTTTCTATCATTTCCCGCTCCAGGCGCGGGCCATGCTTGGCCACATAAGGCGCCTGGCTCATGTCGTCCACATTCTGGTACACGTACAAGTCGGGCTTCAGGCTGTGGGGTAGCTTGCGCCCAAAAAAGGGATTCCAGTTGTTGATAAACACATAGCGCTTTACCTCAAAATCCCGAATGATGCGGCTGACGACCTCAGTAACCACCCGGTCGTTTCGGTTGAGAAGGCTGCGGTAGAGTGGCCCCTCGGGCAGCCAGTTGATGGGTAGGGTGAGGCGGGGGGTTACAGCCGTAAAATTTTGCGGCAGCCCCTCTATGTTGCGGTAGATGTTTTTTCCCCTCAGCAGGGCCTCTTTGCGCAGCTGAATGTGAGGCTGGCTACGGCCACGGTAAAAGTCCTTGTAGGTGAAAGGATTATCTATGTAAAAAACCCGGTTGTTTCTGGAAAATTCTTTGGCTAGCGAATAGGCCGTAGAAGAATAGGGGCCATCCCAGCGCGCAATGGCAAGCATGATGATGTCATATTCTGTGTTCATGTTAGCTTCTGCTTAGCTTTGCTTTAAAAAAGCCGAAGGCCATACCGGCACTTTCGATATAAAAGCGCCGTGCATGTATTACGGCATTGAAAGGCTGTACGCCCAGTTCTTTGTAGAGTACGATCTGGTTGAGTATGAAAATAACGATGTAGGTTGAGAGGGTGCCATAGGCAGCACCTATGGTGCCAAAGGCCTTGATGAAGCCGTAGTTGAAGATAATATTAAGCAGCGCACCCAGAATGACAAAGTAAAAATTGACCTTGGGCTTACCGATGGAGTCCAGCATGGTGCCAAACTGCCGTGCAAAAGGAATAAAGAGGCCATAAAGCATGGTTACCTGCAGTATGGGTACAGCATCCAGGTACTTGGGCGCAATGATGCGCAGCACCAGCTCCGGGCAGAGGATGACAAATAAAATGGCCGGCATAATGAGGGCCAGAATAATGCCTACCGAACGCTCGTAGAGGTACTTCACGGCTCCCTTGCCTTCCGACTGCATCTTGGCCGCACTTTGGGGAAATACAATGGCCGCAATGGCCTGGGTGGGCACCTCCACCAGGTTGGATATTTTAATGCCCACATTGTAAACCGCCACGCCGGTGGTAGAAATGAGGCTGCCCAGCATAAACTGGTCAATGTTTTTGATGAGCATAGAGCTCATGCTGGTGCCAAATACGTATTTGCCAAAGTTGAACAGCTTCTTTACCCAGGCAACATCCAGCTTTTTGGAAAAGAGAAAGAAGGCCTTTTTGGTGGTAAAATAAGCCACTACCGAGCCCACCAGTGCAGCCACAACCTGAAACTGGGCCATTTGCAGCAGGTCCATTTCCAGGGCAGTGAAAAAACACACACTCACGTAGAGAAAAAACAGGCCTTCGCGGGCAAAGTTGCTCCAGAAAGTGCCCCGGAAGTCCATGTTGCCCTGCTGGATAAAGTTGAACTGAAAAAAGGGAATCAGGCATAAGGTAGTGAGGATATACAGGTAGAGCATGGGCTCCAGCAGGGGGGTATCCCACCACAGCTGGTATATTTGCGAAAGTACAATCAGGATGAGGATGCTGCAGCAGGTGAGTAGTACGTTCAGAACCAAAGATGCCGTATTGATACGGCCGTGCTCGCTTTTGTCGCTTGCAGAGAGGTATTTCATCAGGGCGTTTTGTATCAGCCCTATTCTGGCCACCTCCACAAAGGCATTTACCGCAAGAAAGAGCACCCAAACTCCGTACTGCGCCTGTGGCAACTCCCGCGCCAGCATGTAAAAGCCACCAAAGCGAAATACCTGCAGTGAAAACTTCTCAAACATGCTGTACAGTCCCGAACGCAACCAATATGATCCTTTCTTAAAATTCATAAATCGGATTAAAAAAAATCATTCATCATAGATAATGAATGATCGCAAACATTATGCCCTAAAATGAATGAAAGTATAACAAGGAACCGGTATCTGAAAATGAGTTGCCGGCTGTAAACCTCTGCAGCAGATGGACCCTTCGGTCCTGCCTGCTACGGCTTACAGCCGGCTGAGTTACTTAAACAGAGCTTTTTTGCAGCAGGGCGGGAATAGTCATAAAGATGATCTTGAGGTCGCCCCAGAAGGAGGGCTTTTCGGCGTAGGTAACGTCCAGTTGCTTGCGCTCAGCCTCAGACATATCGCCTCCCTTTCCACGCTTAGTTACCTGCCACAGGCCCGTGATGCCAGCCGGAGCCAAAAAGCGCTTGGCCCATTGGTCGGTGGTGAGCTGCTCGGCCTCGTACAGCGGCAGCGGCCGGTTGCCCACTATGGACATATCGCCAATGAGCACATTAAACAACTGCGGCAGCTCATCTATGCTGGTATTGCGGATGAATTTGCCAATGCGGGTAATGCGCGGATCGTTTTCTATCTTCACAAAGGAAGAACCACCCTTTTGTTTCTTCACCCGCTCCAGCTGGCTTTCACAAATCTCTTTGCCATCCATTTCCACAATGGGAGAGCAGGGCTTGTTCATCATCATGCAGTCCATGCATACGCAGTCATCGTCATCCAGCTGTATTTCTTCATTGGCGTATTGGTTGAGGTGCATCAGCTTTTGCAGCTCTTTGTCGGCCCCTGTGCGCATAGACCTGAATTTGTAAAAATTGAAGATCTGATAGCCCGTACCTGCCCGCTTGGATACGTAAAAGACCGGCCCCCTGGACTCCAGCTTGATAAGTATAGCAATGAGAATAAGTAGGGGGCTGAGCAGGATGAGCAGCGTACCCGACACCACAATGTCAAACAGCCGCTTGATAAAAGGGATTTTCAGCTCGTGCTGCTGCAGCCGCTCGCGGGTGCGTGCATCCAGCTTATCCAGCTCCTTTTTAAACTTCTTGAGAAAAGTGATGCGGTTGTGCAGGTCGGTGGGGTTGACATCTGTTGAGTAAAAATCGTCAATGCCGCTTTTGAGGGCTTTGAGCTTTTCGGCCTTGCTGTAATCCTTTGCAATGATGATAAAGGGGATATGCTTGAGGTATTCGTCGGTTTGCAGGCGCTCATGCAGGGAGTAGGCCGTACCGTCGGAGAGCTCCAGGTCGCAGATGATGGCGTCGGGCAGCTCTTCGCCTTTTATCCCCATTTTTTCGCTCCAGGCATAAGACATGGCCATTTTTTGCAACCAGCAGTAAGCCTTAAATGAATTGTTGAGCGACAAGCCCAGGTAATTGAGCTCCACCATGTTTTTGCAGATCCGTTTGCCGTTTACCCCTACGTACAGGAGTTTGCGCTGAGATCCGGTCTGAAGGTCTCCTGCCAGTACTTCTGGCTGCTCTTCGCTGGCAAGTATTTCTTCTTTGGTCAGGGGCATGTGGCTTGTATTACTTGGGGTAATAGATTTTTTGGACGTATTGGTATTTACTTCTGTCAAAGCTGAGGGAGTAGGGGGTATAGATGCTTTCATATGTTCTGGGGATTATACATGACTATGCCTGGTAGCACGCTTTAATACTTTTTCTATCTTTTTCACAATCTCTTCAGGGTTAAAGGGTTTGACGCAGTAGTCGTCAGCTCCTTGCTGAATACACTTTATTTTGATGTCTTTGCTATCGTGGCCCGAAAGCATAATGACGGGTATATCTCTGAAAAAACCGCTTTCCCGGATGCCTTTGAGAAATTCATAACCATCAATGCGCGGCATTTCTACATCAGCTATGATGAGGTCGGGTATATTTCCCGCTGCCAGCCAGGACATGCCCTGCATGCCATCTTCCAAGGCTATAACCTCATATCTTTTCCTAAGTACAAAATCCAGAAGCATCCTGATGTTGGGGTCATCATCAATCGTCAGTATTCGTTTCTTTACGTTGTTCATCTCTCGCTCTATGATGTTTTGTATAATTATTGTTGTTAGCTTTTTGTTAAATTACAAATTCCATGCCTTATATTTTTTTTTATGTGTATTACATTTGGTTCTCTGCAAAAATTGGTTTTTCTAATGGTATTGTTAGTACTTTGGTGATGTTTGGGCTGCTAAAAAGACAAGTTTTTCCCCTTAAAGGCATGGCCATCAGTCGAAAAGGAAACAGACAGGGATACAATTGTAAATTTGACTTTTTAAAAAATATTTGGGATGCATAATACATGCTATGGCAACCTTTATCATTACCAAATTTAGTACATTCGGCACACCATTCGATCAAAGCCTGAGAGAGATGTATAAATAGAATCGCGAATGGCTATTTTCCTGCAATGAATTGCCTTAATCTTACATGCTTTTTCTGCTTCGGGCGGATCAGCTCGGAGAATTCTCCTCATGAATGGGCATACACACGTTTTCGCTTTCTGTGCGTTTATGGAGTTGAAGCGATGGCTAAAAAAAAAAAATGCATAACTTTATGCACGTTCTGTTTTACTTTTGATATTCAACCCATTAACCTGAAAAGAGTATGAAAAAATGCTATGCCATTTGTGTACTGATGTTTGTAAGCGCGTACACCCTGTTGGGACAATGGCCTGCAAGTG
>RFHT01000830.1 GCA_003696835.1 Bacteroidota bacterium | reverse complement strand
TGGTTGACAAAAACAAAGTTTCATGTATGCATGGTCCATGAAGGCACTATTGGGGTATTCCCCCTTTTTTGCAGCAGGTATATGCTGAATAGTTACAAAAACTATATAAAAACAGGTAATTTTTATAGGAATAACTCCCCATTTTTTGCCCATCTGATTTCACCAGAAAGGCCGGAGTTTTCCGCTTCGGCAGCCCGCCATCCGGCCTAGAATATCAACCATTCGTGCAAGGGGATGGGATTACCGGCAAAAATCGCTTGTGAAAATAAAACCAATATAATAGGTTTGTCAAATATAAACATACACCTGCCTTGATTATTCGAACCTATTCATATCCCCGCGCGGCTCTGGTAGGCAACCCCTCCGATGGCTATTTTGGCAAGACCATTGCCTTTGTGTTTGCCAACTACCGGGCGCAGGTATTGTTGTATGAAAGCCCCGAGCTGGAGATCGTGATGCAGGAGCGTGACCGTAGCCTGTTCAGGAGTGTCAAGGGCTTATACCACGATGTAAAGCAGTACGGCTACTATGGCGGCATACGCCTGCTGAAGGCCACCATCAAGAAATTTTACGAATACTGCCTCAAACACCAAAAGGAACTACCTGAGAAGAACTTTACGGTGCGCTACGAAACCAACATCCCCAACCGCCTGGGGCTGGCGGGCTCCAGTGCCATCATCACGGCCTGCATGAAAGCGCTCATGAAGTTTTACGACATCCATATCCCCACTCCCCACCTGGCCAACCTGGTGCTTTCGGTGGAAACGGAGGAACTGGGCATAGGAGCGGGCCTGCAGGACCGGGTGGCACAGGCCTATGAAACGCCGGTGTATATGGACTTCAACCGCTCTGTAATGGAGCAGCAGGGCTACGGCAGCTACCAAACTTTGAGTGCCAGGCTGCTGCCCCCTCTGTACATCGCCTACCGCACCGACCTCTCAGAGGGCTCCGAAGTGGTGCACAACGACTTGCGTGCGCGTTACAACCGGGGCGAGCAGGACGTACTGCAGGCCATACAGCAGTGGTCGGACCTCACCCTGAAGGTGAAGGAGGCCCTTGAGCAGGGCAGGGCAGAGCAGATTGGCCCCCTGCTGGACCAAAACTTTGATTTGCGTCGCAGCATCATGAAGCTCAGCCCGGAGAATATACACATGGTAGAGCTGGCGCGCTCCACGGGGGCCAGTGCCAAATTTACCGGTTCAGGCGGTGCCATCATCGGTACCTATCGCGACAAGCAGATGTTTGACAAACTGGTAGCTGTACTGGAAGCTGAAAAAATTAAAGTTATTAACCCCAACATTATTTCATACTGATTCATGATCAAAAAAGCAGTTATCCCTGCTGCCGGATTCGGCACCCGCTTGCTCCCTGCCACCAAATCACAACCCAAAGAAATGCTGCCCATTGTGGACATGCCCACCATCCAGTACGTGGTGGAAGAAGCAGTGGAATCGGGCATTACCGATATCCTCATGGTCATTGGCAAAGGCAAACGCGCCATAGAGGAGCACTTCGACCGAAGTTTTGAGCTGGAATACGCCCTCGAACAAAAAGAAAAGGTTAAAGAGCTGGAGGCCATACGGGAGATCAGCCGCCTGGCCGACATCCACTTCGTGTGGCAAAAAGAGCTAAATGGCCTGGGCGATGCCATTCGCTATGCCCGCCACCACATTGGCCGCGAGCCCTTTGCCGTACTGCTGGGCGACACCATCATGGAGTCTGACGGCCAGCCCATTACCCGCCAGCTCATGGAGGTATTCAACCATTACCATGCATCTGTAGTGGCCCTGGAGGAAGTGGACCCCTCGCTGGTGTACCGCTATGGAGTGATGGGGGGAGTGGAAGTGGAAAAACATATCTATAAAGTTGAGGAGTTTGTGGAAAAACCCACCCCGGAGGAGGCCCCCTCCAGGCTCGTCATTGCCGGGCGCTATGTGTTTACCCCCGAAATTTTTGACTACCTCAAAATCGTACCTCGCGGCAAAAACAACGAAATTCAGCTCACCGATGCCATGGCCCTCATGCTGCAAGACCAGGCCATGTATGCCCTGCACTTCGATGGCAAACGCCACGACATAGGAAATAAGCTGGATTTTATCCGCACCAATCTTCTCTTTGGCCTCAAACGTCCCGACATGGGCGAGGAACTGCGAAGCTGGATACTGGAGCTGGCAGAGTCGCTCAAAAGGGAGCAGGTACGGGGGTGACTGGATGCAGGTCGTAGCGCAGCGGAGATGCCTTTAAGGTAATTCAGGATTCAGGATGCAAGATATACTTGGCAATCCCTTGTGGGACTTCCGCTTCGCTCCAGTCCCTTAATGGCATCTTCGACCTGCATCCTCAAACTTTGCCCCAGTTGGCTTCGTGCCCTCCTTCGTGCCCTCAGTGAACTTAGTGGCTAATCAACTACTTGCATCCTGTCACCTCCTTTAATACAGCACCCGGAACTTGATGGTGTGTTCGATTTTTTTCATATCGGCCAGCACCTGCTTACTGTAGGCCTTGTCGATGTCGGTGATGACGTAGCCAATTTCCTCATTGGTTTTGAGGTACTGCCCCACGATGTTGATTTGGTGGGAGGCAAACACATTGTTGATGTTGGCCAGTATGCCCGGCACATTGCGGTGGATGTGGATGAGCCGGTGGGCATTTTTGAGCTTGGGCAATTGCAGGTTGGGGAAGTTTACGCTGCCAAAGGTGCTGCCGGTGTTGATGTAGTCAATGATGCGGGCAGGCACAAACTCAGCTATGTTGGCCTGGGCTTCCTGGGTGCTGCCACCTATGTGGGGAGTGAGTATTACGTTGGGAATGCCCCTGAGTTCCGATACAAACTCCTCCTCATTGCTCTTGGGTTCCAGCGGAAATACATCCACGGCTGCGCCCTGCAGGCGGCCATCTTTGAGCCGGGCCGCCAGGGCCGGAATATCCACCACAAAACCCCGGCTGAGGTTGAGAAAAATGGCCCCTTTTTTCATCTGATCAAACTCTTCCTCCCCAAAAAAGCGGCGGTTTTCCGGGCGCCCGTCCACGTGCAGGCTCACCACATCGGCTATTTGCAGCAGCTCTTTGAGGCTGTTCACTTTCCTGGCGTTGCCCAGGGTGAGCTTCTCCACCAGGTCGTAGTAATACACCTCCATGCCCATGGCTTCGGCCAGTACTGAAAGCTGCTTGCCGATATTGCCATAGCCCACTATCCCCAACTTTTTTCCCCGGATTTCATAGCTGTTGGTGGCCGATTTTTTCCATATTCCCTGGTGCATCTGGTGGTTCATCTCCGGTATGCGCCGTATGAGCATAATCATTTGGGCAATGGCCAGCTCCACCACCGAGCGGGTATTGCTGTAGGGCGCATTGAAGGCAATCACCCCCTTCTCGGCACAGGCTTTCAGGTCAATCTGGTTGGTGCCAATGCAGAAGGCCCCTACCACCATCAGGCGGTTGGCGTGCTCCAGCACCCTGGACGTAATGTGCGTTTTGGAGCGTATGCCGATGATGGATACCCCTTTGATTTTTTCGCACAGCTCCTCCTCCGACAAAGCCCTGCCAATGACCTCCACCTGGTAGCCTTCGGTGGCAAAAGTCTCCACGGCTTTTGTATGAATATTTTCCAGAATGAGAGCTTTGATGCGGTTTTTGGGGTAAGAAATGGCCATGGGTAGTTTGTTTACATATAAAAATTCGTCAAAGCTGGGGGTGACGTGGTCGGCTTTGTCCAGTATATTTTCGCGCAGTACATTTTCAGTAAATGCATAAAAGCGGTGGGCAATGCCAGCCTCTTTCATTTCGTAGTCGGTGTAGGCGTCTCCGATCACATAAATTTCTCCCTCCAGGCCCAGCGACTGAAGGATTTTGGACTTGCCCTTGCTGTGGGCCAGGGGGTTGTTTTCGTCAAAACCCACAATGTTGCCCGCTTCGTCATACAAAAAACGGTTGGCAAACACCTGCTCAGGCGCAATGAAATAGTCGGCTACCACCGGCTCAATGAATTCGTGAAAGCCATTAGAAATGATATATACCTGCCCCTGGTATTTTTCAAAAAACTCCAGATTGCGCGAAATGGAAACCGAGACCTTTTCTTTGAGGCGCTCTACAAGCTTTTCCAGGTCAGCTTTACGGGGATTGAGCAGGGCCATGCGCCTGCGCAGCGACTCGTTGAAGGAAATTTTACCATCCACTCCCAGGTTGGTGATTTCCCGGATCTGTGCCAGTACTTCCTCCTTGTTGGCTTCTCCTTCCAGTACAATCTCTGCCAGCTCTTCCAGGGCTTCCACCTGCAAAAAGGTGCTGTCAAAATCGATGACGATGTATTTTGCCCTGGCTGCACTTGATACCTGTGTCATAAAGTATTGAGGTTTATTTGATCGAAAAAGAACTTGCGCAATTTAAGACGAAGCCCTGTATTTATTAACGATTTTTATAAAAAAATACCCTGACGTTATCAAAATGATAAATGCCGAAAAATGTAATAATTTGCCACTTAGGGCGTTTGTAAGAAAAAAGGGCTTTTTGTCCTAAAATCAAATCAGCCCATGTTGCGTTCCAAACCCAAAATAGACGCAGAAGAGGATGAGCGTAGTTATGGACTGCTCATACTCGCCATCATTGGGCTATGCGTGGCCATCATGCTGCTGCTGGGTGCGTGGGAAGAAATTGTTCGCCTTTTGATCTGACATATCTGAATACTTATATTGTTTAAGCTGAGTAAGACCTGGGTACACCAAACACGTACTCAGGTTTTTTCGTTATGACTAAAAACATCCGAAACCGTCATGACTTTCCTCCGTTTTTTGCATGCTCAGCTTGGTCCACATCCGAAAACATATTTACTGACGGCCCTGCTGCTGTTGCTGCTTTGCCCGGCATGGGGGCAGCAAAAATACTGGATATTCTTTTCTGATAAGGGAGAGAAGCGCGCATACAAGGCTGAGGAGCTATTATGCGGCCCGGCCCTGGAGCGCCGGCGCCTGCAGGGAATTGCCATCGACTGGTATGACTATCCCGTACATGCGGCTTATCTGAGGCAGCTGAGGGCCATGAAGGCGGAGGTATTGCGCACTTCGCGCTGGCTGAATGCCGTTTCGGCCAGGCTGGATGCGGAGATGCAGCGGCAGGTGCTGGCCCTGCCTTTTGTGAAGGGCATACAGCCGGTGGCCGGCCTGAGCCGGCCTGCGGGCATATTGGCCGGCTGCGACACCCTGCCCGACCTCAACACCCCTGCCCGCCAGCTGAACATGCTGGGACTGGATGTGCTGCACGCGGCCCGTTACACGGGCCAGGGCGTGATCATTGCCGTATTTGACAATGGCTTCCGCCAGGCCGACAAGCTGGAAGCCCTGCAGCATATTTGGGAAGACAAGCGGCTGCTGGCCGCTTATGATTTTGTGGATGGAGACGGGGATGTATTTGAAGCCTGTGCTGCCAGCGGCTTTTGCAATCACGGCACCAATGTGCTCTCAGTGCTGGCGGCGCGGCAGGCCGAAGGCCTGCGGGGAAGTGCCCCGGATGCCACCTACATCCTCTTGCGCACCGAAAACGACGCCTCGGAGACCCACCAGGAAGAGGACAACTGGGTGGCTGCAGCCGAGTATGCCGACAGCCTGGGGGCGGATATTTTTACCACCTCTCTGGGCTATTCTACCTTTGACCCCGGCCAGGGCGACTACAGCCGCGACGATATGGACGGGGCCACGGCCATCATCACCCTGGCAGCCGATATGGCTGCCGCCAAAGGCATCGTAGTGGTCAACAGCGCCGGCAACAGTGGCACCCGCGGACTGACGGCCCCTGCCGACGGCAAAGCCGTGATAGCCGTAGGCGCCGTGGACCAGTGCGAGCGTTACAGCAGCTTTAGCAGCCAGGGCCCCACCGCCGACGGCCGCATCAAACCCGATGTGGCGGCCATGGGGCAGGCTACCTATGTGATCAACCCCAGTGGCGAAATGCGGCGTGCAAATGGGACTTCCTTCGCCTGTCCGCTCATTTCGGGTATGCTGGCCTGCCTCAAACAGGCCCGCCCACAGGCTACCCGCGAGCAGCTCTACCAGAGCATGATCCGCTCGGCCAGCCAGTACAGCCAGCCCGACACCCTGCTGGGCTATGGCATTCCGCGCGCCCCCCTGGCCTTTGAGCTGCTCACAGGCAGGCCCCTGGCTCCCTGGCCCCAGACTGCCCTGCTGGCGCAGCAGGCAGCTGTGCTCTACCCCAACCCCTCTACCGGCGATTTTTTCCTGGCTATGCAGTATCAGGGGGAGAGCCTGCCCCTGCGCCTGGAAATAACCGATGTGCTGGGCCGACGGCTGTGGGTACAGCATAGTCGCATCGACCCTGGCCCCAACCGCTTTGAGTACCGTACGGGCCTGCAGCCAGGCACCTACCTGCTGCGCATCCTCAACTTGCAAAGCAGCAACACCTTCTGGGCCACCAAGGTGGTGGTGCTGCCTTGAGGGCGTTAGCAAAATTTCGCGCTTTTCTGTAAGTTTGCCTTCCGGCTGACGTTACCTTATTAAGTCATTATTTAGCAGCACCTATGAGGAAATATGCACATATCGTTTTTGGATGTTTATTCACCCTGCTCATCTGGGGATGCGGCGCCTCCGACTTGTCCTTTATCAATGAAGTCAAGCGCTTTGAGCCACACTGGATGAGCCTGAGTGAAAAATCTGCCAAAATTCAACACAACCTCAGCATTACCCGCAGGAGATACCCCAAAGACATGGACGCCATTGCCCCCATGATCAGAAAAGGCGGGAAAGACTGGGCCTACCTGCTCAGCCTCAAAAACCAGTACAGCAGGGTGATGAGCCAGCGCGATAGCCTGGAGGCACAGTACCAGCGCAAAAAAGAAGTATTGGTCAAAACCGTCACAGAATTTAATCAATGGAGCAACCAGCTGATGAAAAACAAGCTGGACGAGGACCAGGCCCGCAGGCAGTTTGAGCAATACCGGCAGCAGCAGCAGCAACTAGAGGTGGAAATGGATAGAATCTATACCGAATTGATCCAGAACATAGAATCGCACAACGCCATTCTTCGCCGCATTGCCCAGGCGCTGAATTTGTACAACAATTTCGATATAGACCCCAAATAGGGCTTATTTTTTTGTTAACTGTTGTTGTTTTCGCTGCTTTTCCAGCAGCAGCTTTCGCTGATAGCGCCCCTGCACCACATCGGTGAGCACCAAAATCACAATTACAAAGTAGAAGGTGGTTTTGCTCATGGGCGTTACCTCATTGCCAAAGAGGTGCAAATGCGCCAGGTGCCCCCCTTCGGAGAGTAGCATCACCCCCACCAGAAAGAGGATAAACAGCCCCAGTACTTCGTACATGCGGTTTTTCTGCAAAAATGTGGATATGGTATCTGCAAGCCAGATCATGAGCAGACCACCGATAACAATGGCCGTGGCCATGACCCACACCACATCTGTGAGGGCAATGGCGCTGAGAATGGAGTCGAAAGAAAAGACGAGATTCATCAGCACAATCATGGTAATGACCACAGCCGTAGGTTTGGATTTCCGCTCGGCTTGCTCTTCGTGCTCTTCCAGGGCAATCATGTGCCAGATTTCCTTCATGGCGGTATAGATGATGAAGGCGCCGCCCAGCAGCACGATGAGGCTGTGGATGTTGAACTCACCCCGGATAATGTCTCCGAAAGGCAGTTCGAAAATGGGCGCCTGAAAGTATCCGATCACCGAAAGGAGCACCACCAGTAGTCCGATACGCAAAAAAATGGCCAGCCCAATGCCCGCTTTCCGCACATAGCTCTGGCGTTCGGGAGGTGCATTTTTGGATTCCAGGGAGATGTACAGCAGGTTGTCGAAGCCCAGTACAGCCTGCAGCAGAATGAGCATGCCCAGGGTGATGATATCGCCAATGAGGTTGTCCATAGTTGTGAGTTGTGTAGGTGCAAATAAAAGGAATATTTGGGGAAATGAAGAAAGCTGATGGGGTTTTTTGGGAATTTGCCGGCCAAAAAAACTACTCCCTGCCCGGGATTCAGCGTGCGGGCAGGGAGCAGAGAGAAGTTTTGTGCACAAAACTATTCCACCAGCCACTTTACATGGACCATGCGTCCTGCACTGCTCACCTGTATGAGATAGATGCCGGGTGCAAGCTGCTGGCCGGGCCGGAGGGTAATGAGGCCATTGCCATACACATCGGAGGTGCTCTGCTGCAGCATCAGCTGCCGGCCGGTGAGGTCGATCATGCGTACGCTTACAGGTACCTCGGCACCGTATGCCGAGAAGGCCACATGCAGCAGCCTGCCATCGCTGGGGTTGGGATATACCCGCGTTTGGGCCTGCGTAGGCTGGCCGGGTATGCCCACCGAGCCAAATGTGACCGCAATGACCGGCGAGTAGGTGAACTGCCCGTCGAAGTCGGTTTGCTTCAGCCGGTAATAGGCCCTGCCGGGCAGGGGAGCGGTGTCGTGGTAGCGGTACAGCCGCAGGTCGCGGCTGTTGCCCGCCCCGTCAATGACAGCCAGCTCTTCAAAATGGTTGGTGTCGCGGCTGCGCTCCAGGGTAAAGAAGTCATTGTTGGTTTCCGAAACCGTTTCCCAGCTCAGCACCACCTCCTCTGCCAGTGCTTCGGCATAAAAGGTGATGAGCTCCACCGGAAAAGGCGTGAGCTCGCATTCGGTGTTTACTTCTATGGCGGCAATGGTGGGCGAGTCGTGCCCGCTCACACTCACAAAGCCTATGTTGAGGGTGCCGTCGGTAACGGTGGTCTGGAAGGTCTTAACCACAGCCGTGAACTGGCCCACCTCAGCGAAAATGTCGTAATTATCCAGCACCTGCACCCCTTCTATGGTCACATCAAACTCGCGTTGGCCCGCCGCAGTTTTGAACAACTCAGCAAAATAGAGCTTCACGCTGAAGTTGCCGCTGTAGGGCACCGGGATGGCATAGGTAAAACTGGCGCCTCCATACACTTTGGAGCGGTACTTTTGAAAAAGCGGGTCTTCAATGGTACCCGAAATGCCCACCGTTTTGCTGCCTGCCGTCCCTCCGCTAAAGTAAGCATCGGCCTCAAACACCCTGCCTGCCGAGTCGGTATAGGCCGGGCCTCCACAGTTGATGAGGGCAATGTCGCAATTGGGCTGTGCCACCTGTATGACCTGGGGAGCGGAAATGGCCCCCACGCAGTCGCCTTCCCGCACGGCTGCCACCAAATGGTTGAGACCGGCATCCTCATTGGCTTTTGTGAAAGTGACAGGCAACTGGGCCGTGCCATAGCCATCCAGGGTAGTGGTGTATTCACTTACCTGAACCAGGGTATTGGCTTCAAAATCTTCCACCATATAACCGGGTCCGTTGAGGTAGAGGGCCCCTTCGAGCAGCAGCAAACTCACCTCTGCCCAAGGCTTGCCATTGGTGATGAGCACCGTTTGTTCGCGTATTTCGTAGGGAAGCATGAAGTTGCCGTTGGGCTGACCTATCACCTGCAGGTGGGGGGCATTTTCCTGCTCTTGCTGTATGCAGTTTTGAACGGCATCCGGGCTGCCGGGCACGGGAAACAGCACCCCCATCTGCTGGGCGCAGTCGTCGAAGTCGAGCTGCACACTGCTGCCAGTAAGCTCCAGACCGGATACATGGGCACTACTTCCGGGGCCGGGAGCAGCACTGCCCTTGATACTGGTGGGGTCCACATCCACGGAAAAAGTGAAGGTTTCGCCTGGCTGAAAGTCGTTGAAAAATATTTCTACCGTCTCATAGCCACCATCGCGGGGGTTGAGGAAGTTGTAGTCGGCAAAGCCCGTCCCGCCTTCGCTGTCCACGGTAAAATCTTTGCCCACATCGTCGCCCACACTGCCATTGGGATCAAACAGCAGGTCGGGCAGCACAGCCGTACCCAGGTAAATGGTGGCTTTTTGGAGCAATTGCCCCTCTGAGGCTTGGTTGGTGAGCTGGAAAGAACCAGGGGCATGGCAGCTGGCATTGATGTCAGCTCCGGGAGGATCCACAATAGACATGGCCTGGGAGGTAGAAGGAGCAGGTTTGAGCTCCAGGTTGTCCCAGGTGGGAAAAATTTGTGAACTGCCGTCGTGGGTGGAAATCACTCCCACCGCCAGGGCAGTGCCTGTGGCCTGGGTGGCTGCCAGCAGGGTGGCGCCCATACTCAGCGGGCCGCCCAGAGGCGTCATGCTGCCGCCGCTATTGATGGAGTAGGCGGGCTGTACCGTACCTGCCCCCGGATCCACGATGAGGTACAAATCCACAAACTCCGTGCTCACATCCAGTACCTGAGGCACCGAAAAGCTGGTGCTGGTGAGGGCCCCATCATTTTCCATCACCACCTTGATACCGCCGGTAATGACCACTTTTACATAGTTGTTTTGTTCGCCTGTACCCACAAATATGCCCATGGACTTGTTGCCTCCGGGCGTTCCCAGGGCAGCGCCTGGCGATTTGATGCGCCCGCGGTAAAGAAATTTACAGGTAGTGGCATCTACATTCACGCCAAACTGGAAGGCATTGTCCTGATTGTTGTAAATGGCATCGCCGCTGGTGGTGGGCACCGTAAGCAGGCCGGAAGTACCCCCTGCAATGATGGCATCGGCATCGTACTGGTCGAGGTAATCCGTGCTGCCATTGGTCATGAGGCCAGTAAAGCCCAGGCCAAAAAAGCCGAAGCCAGGCTCTTCGTTGAAGAGTTCATAGTACAATTCGGGGGGCGTATCCAGGCCGTTGTTGGGGTCAATGGCAAAGGCATCGTTCACATCAGGTATGCCGTCATTGTCATCGTCGGGGTCATTGAGGTCGGAAATGAAATCCCCGTCCCTGTCGCTGGGCTTGCTGGAGGCCGAGCAGGGATTGGTGCCGTTGTCGATTTCATCGGCATTGGTGAAGCCATCGCCGTCTTCATCTGTGCTGTTATAGGCCCCTTCGCAGTTGGGTACGCCGCTGCCGTCGTAATCGGAAGGTTCGAGAATAATGATTTTGTTATCGGCAAAGTCAGCTATCCACACCGTGCCGGGAAAGGAATCATCATCACCCCGGGCCACGATGTCCAGGGGCTGGTTGGCCAGGCCGGAGGCCAGTACCTCCAGGCCATTGGTAACGGCATCGCCGGCGGCATTGAGTGCAGCCCGGTAAATGGCGCCGGCAAAGCCCACGGAGAGGATATTGCCCTGCATGGCGCCGGAGAAATTGGAAGCGGTGTATTCGCACAGGCCGTTGGTGGACTGGGGATAGTTGATGAGGGCACCATCCTCCACCCCTGACTGGCGGAAGTCTCCTTCGACGGGGTTGGCACCTATGCCAGGATCGATGGGGGGCCAGTCGGCTGGCAGGGGGTTGGGGCCGCTGGTGCTGGTACGCAGCACGCCGCTGCCGCCACTATGGGTAAAGAGGAATGCACCGTAGGGGTTAGCCCGTATGGGGTTGGGGTGGCCGGCATAATAACCCGGGCCGGAAATGTAGTGCATGCCGTTTTGGTTGTTGAGGTAGTCGTTGGCGTCGTTGGGGTTGTTGTTGACATTGGGAGTACCTTCGCCTATGGGGTAGCCCCCCCAGCCCTGGTTGGCGCCATTATCGATGCTGTACATCTTGCCGCTTTGGGTGATGATTACATCGTAGGCATTGCGCCAGCCGGGGGAATACACCTGTACGGGGCCGCCCTCCACCAGGCGGGCCTGGTTGAGGCCGTCGTTTCCACCGAAGGGGTCATTTTGGTCGGCTCCGCCAGGGCCGGTATTGGGGCGGGTGGGGTCGTCCACCGTGGGCAGGTCGTATTTGTAGTCGTTGTTGCCGTTTTCAATGGTGGGCATGGCTTCAATCACGTCCAGGTCAATGCTGAGGATACAGGCCGAAAGGGCGTACTCCTGGGTGTAGCCAAAGTTGTTGGAGGGGGCACCTGCGTTGGTAAAGCCCCCCACGGCCAGGTAGAGCATGTTGGTGTTTTCATCCAGGAAAATGCCGTTTGTGGCATGGTTTTCCTCCGAGCGGGGCAGGCCCCGCACCAGGTCCAGCTTTTGCCAGCTGCTGCCGTTCCAGCTGAGCTTGGAGAGTATGCCCGAGTTGGTGTCCAGGTTGCTGTCGCCTCCGCCTTCGCCGGCTCCCTGGCGGGAATCGGAGGAGGTGACATAAATCACGGGATTGGTGGGGGTGCCCGTTACCCACAAGCCCGTTACCTGCC